>CAJPPQ010000006.1 GCA_905372605.1 Porphyromonadaceae bacterium | reverse complement strand
CGACTACTATCTGAGCGAGGTAGATATAACAGGTAGTCGTATGCAGGCACAGACAAACTGTGCGATGAGGTACAACCTATCGGAAAAGGCTATACAGGTGATAGTGTATGGCTTTGAGAATAGACTGCGAGGGGTATGAATGTAGATGATAAATCAAGAAATAGATACCCAATCTTCTGCTGCCTTTCGTAGAGGATTTTTCTTTTGGGGAGGCTGGGGAGATGTGGGAGTATCTGTAAAAAAAGGAAGCACAATGAATGTAATAGTTGGCACGGCAAAAATAATGGCTAAGAAGTTCCACTCCCAATAGCAAAGCAAGAGAGTTGTTGCAGTTACGAATGCAACTATAAGCAACAAGTATTTTAAAGCTGTTTTATTTTCCTTTTTCATAGTGCAAAGATATAAACAAAAATAGGAACCACCAAATATTTAACGAAAAAATACATAGAAAAAATGAGCGACGAAAAGAAGGTATTAATCGATGTAGATATAAAGGCGACTACGGCATTGAAAGAGCTTGCCGAGCTACGCATAAAAGCCGACGAGCTACGAAAAGCACAGAAAGAGCTCGACACTACGACCGAAGAGGGACGGACGCAGTACGAGGCACTGGGGCAGCAGATAAAGGCTATCAATACGGCAGCAAACGAACGACAGAAGACGATACAGAGCGAGATAAAGAAGCAGAACGAACAGGCGGGTAGCCTGAAGCAGCTAAAATCGGAGCTATCGCTGATGAAAGCTCAGTACGAAAAGATGTCGGAGGCGGAACGTAACACGGCACGTGGGCGAGAGTTGCAGAAGTCTATCGGCGAGACGTCGACGAAACTATCGGAGGCGGAGCAGGCACTCGGAGACTTTCACCGACAGGTAGGTAACTACGAGGTAGCGACCAAAGGGCTACGGACACAAGTAAAGGAGCTTACAGAGGAGCTCGTCAATATGAAACTTGCAGGGCAACACGGCACGGCGGAATATAAGGCTATGGCCGAGCAGCTGGCACAACTGAAAGATGCAATGGGTGACGTAACGCAAGAGACGAGTAATATGGCAAATGATACGCAGAAGTTGACTACAGCATCAGAAACTGTTGGGATGCTTACTTCAGCATTTGCCTCTTACCAGGCGGTTATGGGATATCTCAATGAAGATATGGGAGACTATGCCAAAGTCATGAAAGATCTGCAAGTTGCCACAGTTGCACTTGGAGTTGGAATACAGATACAAACAGCATTTCAAAAGCAGAGCAACATATATCAGGCAGCAGCATCTCTGTTGGACAAGATACGGTACAAAGATAGTCTGAAAAACTTGGCAGCAAAAGCGGCAGATAACAAAGCAACCGCCACGAACATAGTAATGACAAAGCTATGGGCAGCGGCTCAATGGTTGCTAAACGCAGCGATGAATGCAAATCCGGTGGTTGTACTTGCTACAGGCGTGCTTGCCTTAGGAGTAGCTATGTTTGCCTTATACAAAATACTAAAAAAAGTAAACACCGAACAGGAGCTTGCCAACAAGACACAAGTGGCATACGAGCAGCAGACAGAGCGAACGGCTATAGCAATAGACAAGCTGAATAATGCAGAGAAGAACGCAAGTAACGACAGACAGAACAGATTGCGAGCCGAGATAGCAGCAATGCAGGCAAACGGAGCAACGGCGGAGCAGATAGCACGGGTAAAAGCAAAAGGCGAACAGGATATACGGGACATAGCGATAAAGGCAAGCAAAGACAGAGAGCTGGCACAATACAAGGAATATACCGCTTCGATGGCAAACATCAAGGCACAGCGGGCATATCTGGGAAGTCTGAAAGCGGGCAGTAAAGAGTATGCCGAACAGGCGAAGAAGCTAAAAGAGCTGATAAAAGCACATAATGACTTGGCACGCTCTATCAACGACGAGCGACAGAAGCAGATAGACCTCAGTCTGAAAAGTACGGAAGAGGCAGCAGCCCGACGAGCCGAAGACATAAAAAAATACCGAGAAGACGCCCTGAAAGCACTCGACAACCAACGCAAACTACAAGAGGAGCAAAATAAGGTAATAGATGCAGGCAGAGCGAAAGATTTCGAAACGGAGCAGAAGTGGCAGGCGAAAATGTTCGAACAGGCACAAGAATATGAGCGTAAGAAGCTCGCAATGCAATTGCGATTCGGACAGATAACACGAGCAGAATACGACAACCAAAACAAGATACTCGAGGCACAACAAAAAACATTCGACAACAACCGACTGGCAAACCTACAAGCACATTTCGCCGAGCAACGCCGACAGATAGCCTCGCTTGTGGGGCAAAACGTAGAGGAGCAGGTGCGAGCTACGAAAGAGCGATACACGAAAGCACGCAAGGAGTTGCAAGATATGGCGGAGCCCGTACAACTCATAGGCGAAACCGATGAAGACTTTGCCAAACGCCTCGGCGAATATAAGACCTTTATGCTTAATAAGGCAATAATAGAAAAAGAGCTCGAAGAGAAAGAGGCAAAAGAGATAGCAGAGATACGACGGAGCAATATCGAAAAGTTGATGTCGGAGCAATACGCTGCAGACCTACTGCGATATACCGACAACGAACGAGAAAAGACGAGGATAACAATAGAGCAGCTAACGGAGCAGATACGATTGAAAAAAGAGGCAAATCTGTCGACCGCCGAAGACGAGGCAAAGCTAAGGGCGGAACAAGCAAAAATGAACAACATCACCCTAAATGCCGAGCTAATAAAAGCGGCAGGCAACGAGGAAGCTAAATTCAATCTAAAAAAAGCAGCGATAGAAAAGGAGCTGGAGCTATACAAAGACAATGCAGACAAACAAACGGAGCTGATGGCAAAGCTTGCCGAGCTGGATAGGGAGTACCACCTGCAACGCATATCGCAAGCGGAAGAGTATGCAAGCAAGATGATGGAGGGACTCAACGCCATCAACGAGCTGAACAGAGCACTGGGCGAGGCAGAGGTGCAGCAGGCAGAAGAAGACAACGAGGCAAAAAAGGCAGCCCTCGAAAGCAGATTGAATAGCGGTATCATATCGCAGGCGGAGTACGATAGCCAAATAGCCGCGATGGACAAAGACCTCGACAACAAGAAGAAACAGATAGCACGACAGCAAGCGGCAAGGGAGAAATCGATGGCGATATTCCAGATTACGCTGAATACGGCGATGGCGATAATGAAGCTATGGGCAAGTCCCGGTTTCCCCGCAGCTATACCGCTCTCTATTGCAACGGCAGCACTCGGAGCGGTGCAGTTGGCTACGGCAATAGCTCAACCACTGCCAAAGGCACGACGGGGTATGCTCATCAAGGGCAAGTCGCACGCTATGGGCGGTGTGCCTATCGAGGCGGAAGGCGGCGAGGCTATCATCAACAAAAGGAGTGCAGCGATGTTTGCTCCACTGCTTAGTGCTATCAACGAAGCGGGCGGCGGCGTGCCGTTCGTATCGAGCAGGTACTCTGACGGAGGTTTTGCTACACGTGCGGCAAGGCAGGAGACGCAACCTATTACGGCAAAAGAGATGTCTGCCGTATTGCAGGATTTGAAGGTATACACGTCGATAGAAGATTACAAGAAATCGGAAAAGAGTTACGAAATATATAAAGGTGCAGCATACTAATATGACACAATTACAGATAATAGAACAGATAATCGGAAGCCTCAACACCGGTTATAAATTCGAATACGAAGAGAGTTCGATGATGAACGTCAAAGCAGACGACTACAAGCGAGGCGATAGCTTCGTATATGTCGAAGAGTTCAGGCAGGGACGAATAACGGAGGGACGTTACGGAGGCAAGAGCAAAGAGATGAAATTGCAGATTTACTTCTGTAAGTTTTGCGAACTTCACAACGATGCAAGGCAACGTGAAGAACTGCGGGAGCAGATATTGGCGGATATAGTTTATCCGTTCATCGACGGATACAAAAAAGCGGGCTACGGCGATGTGTCGGAATGGGGCATATATTATCCACTGCCTCGCTTCGACGGTAACGAAGTATCGGTAATGTTGGAATTTGTGGCAGCGATGCCCGTATGTTGATTTTAATCGGGGAGGCAATATTATGGTAGATATAAAAGGCGGTAAATTGACGTTCGCACAACGTATAGAGCTGGGTGAGATATTCGGCAACGGCGATATGTCGGAAGTAGAGAAATTTGAGCGAGCTATCAAGTGTATATATGGGAAGAAGATAAAACCAAACCAATACGGGCAATACGTGGGCAAGTTCAGGGCGATAGTCGAGGGCTTGCAGTATTGGTGTGAGGCAGAGGCTCGAATGCTACACAGCGAACCGACGGCAGACGAGAGAGCAGCGGGCATAGAGGAGTACAGTAATAACATCGGCATATTCGGTACGGTGAAAGCGATAGCGAAGACGTTCGGGCAAGACCCCGACGACGTATTGCAGTGGGAGTACGGCAAGGTGTTTTCGATACTATATACCGACTTGGAGGACTACAAGTACCAACGTCGACTAAACAAGGTGATAGAACGCAAATACAAATTCAAGTGATATGGTGCAGCAGATAAGCGATATTCTGAGCAAGGAACTGGAACAGCTGAAAGCTGATATAATAAGGCGACACGAAGAGGCGGGGCAGGTAGCGAGCGGAAGGACACGTGCGGCATTCGAGGTAAAGGTAAGCGATAGCAACGGACAACTACTCGGTAACTCATACGCGGGAGTATTGGAGCGAGGACGGCGGGGAGGTAAAGTGCCGTACGACTTCAAGGACATACTGCTACGATGGGCAGAGGCGAAAGGGATATATTTCGCTAACAATACGGACGCACGACGGTGGGCTTGGTTCGTAACGCAGAAGATACGGCGAGAGGGAACAAAACTATACAGGAGCGGGCAGACGGTAGACATATTCACGACACCGATAGAGGAGATGACCGAAAGACTGGCAGACAAACTGGCGGGGTTGTACACGAACGAGATAACAAATACAATTTAATACAAAAAACAAAAGAGATATGGTAACGGATTTATATGCGGCATTTAGCCCTGCGATATTGGAGATAGAAGATGCGTCGGGTAACCTCTCGCCTGCTTTTCTGATGATAGAGGGAAAGAAAGCGGCACAGATAGATGTAGAAGCATTTGGGGATAAGAAGATACGGAGGTTCGACATAGGTAGCTATGTGAGGCGTTATTTTAAGAGAGATATGAGGCAGTCGAACTTGTTTTTCGATGAGAATATGACGGGAGTGTTTTCGCCCAGACTTTTCCAAGTGAAGTGGATACTGGCAACGAATATAATGAAGCCTGCAAGGCGAGGCGTGATGGTGAATGCAGTGGCACAAGTGGGAGAAGACCCCGACTTAAACGAGCAGAGGCGTACGTTTCGGACAGAATTTAAACGCCTGCGTCGGTACAAAGGCTATGAGCTGACGGTGGGCTGTATAGGAATAATAAAAGCGGACTGGGGAATAAATCCGAATTGGACAGTGGTAACGCTGAAAAATGCAAAGGGCATCGATAGGCTGTACGACGGCAGTGGTACGACGGATTTGGATAATCACTTCGTGGTGGTGCTGAACAATAAGGACTATGTGGGTATCCAGTTGGGAGAAAGAAGATTTTTGAACGGAAAAATCGGGGCGTATCTGCCGATAGACAATATGAGCTGTACGCCGACGAATCCTTTCTACGTACGGTGGGTGAATCAGATGGGGGGATATGATTACTGGATGTTTGGCAGGCGGCAGGTATTGACGAATAAGACGGAAAACAAGAAGGTGTTTTACCCGTATGTAACGGATATAAAAGAGGTACAGACGACGAAGGAGCTATACCGTTTCGACGTGTCGGAGTCGGTAGTAGTGGGAGCGGAGCAGTTGCATAACGAAGACTTCGAACCGCTGCGGAAAATAATATTCTCGCCGCTTGTGGAGTGGTACAACGAAAGGACGAAACGATGGACGATAATAACGGTAGCAGATTACGACTTCGAGTACAACACGGCGAAGAGCTGCCAAGATATAGAGATAACATTTAACTTACCAGATAAACAATTACAATTTTAATATAAGGAGTATCGATATGGATTACAGACTTTTGGTAGAGATAGACAACCAATGGCGAGAACTGGACTTGGGCGATGAGAAGCCGTCGATGAACTATGTGCAGAACGACATAGGCGAGATTAAAGACCGCCGAAGCAACTACAGCCACAAGCTACAGCTGCCGCTGACGGATGGCAACGTGATAGCGTTGGGAATGATAGACAGGATAGAATCGGCGGCAAACGTAGCCGATAGGTTGCTGCCGTGCCGCCTATACTGCGACGAATACGAGATAGTGGGTACTGACGGACTGATGCAGATAATATCGGTGAGCAACGACTGCATAACGGTGCAGGTGATAAGCGGTGCTACAGACCTGCTGAACCAACTGAAAAGCGGAAAGATGGAGAGTATCGACTTGGGTGTATTCGGAACGGGGGCGAAGGATTTCGTACCCGACAACTTCGGAGACTTCAAGATAGTGTGCTTATCGAAGTTTTGGTATGGTGATGAGGAAGGGAAGCAGCACGTAGGTAATACGCTGCCGTTTGCGAGATTCGTGAAGGTCGTAGAGAAGATATTGGAGAGGTACGGGTATAGGTTGGAATGTAATATTGCGGGCGATGTGCAAGACGTGGTATTGCCAGTGGTGGTGCCACCGGCGAATCCGTACGAACGCAAAGATATACTGCTGAGAGCGAGCAATAGGTTTGAACGCCCGAGGGGCGACAGTATAAATCTGCGGCAGTGGAAGGTAGATAAGGATGATACAAAAACGCTGACAGCGGTATGGAATAGTCGGGAGCTGGAGTGGCGACCGCAGGCGAATAGTGCAGATGTGCCGGGCGAGGCGATGATACAATTTACTATAGCAAAAAATCAACTCTTGGTGACACAAACGAGTGGGGATCCGTACCAGCCGAAAATACGACTGACGGCGAGCAAAAACGGGCAACAAATACATAGTGGAGAGTATACAGGAGGGGAAAGTAGCCCCAAAATAAATGTAATGTTTGCGGCAGGTGATGTGTTTCGGTTTAAGATAGAGATAGTAGACAATATAGGCAATCCGTGCGAGGATAGGTTGATATGGGGTGACCCGAATTTCGGAGTGCGGTATGGTCTTGGTATAACGATAAAGAATGACGCACTACGCCAAGCCCGAAGCCCATACAGGTGGGTGCTGGTAAAAGTATCGGCGAGCTTGGGCTTCGATACGCAACTGGATGTGGTGAAGGCATTCGTGAATACGTTTTGCCTGTGGGTAGACATAGACCGCAAGCAGAAGATATTCAGGGCAAACACATTTAGGAAGGTGATAGAAGAAAAGAGAAGGCAGGTGGACTGGACGACGAAGGTAGATATGCGTGAATTTGAGTGTGAATTTCACAATATGGACTACGGGCAGAGAAACAGAATAAATATGGAGGAGAATACAAGGCAAGGAATACGCGAGGGCATAACAATGGAGCTGAGAGATGAGTCGTTGGTGAGCTGGAAAGAGATGTTGAAATTGCCATTCGAGGCGGGGCGAGGAGATTGTATACCGTTGCAGAAAGTGGAAAGGTTTAGCGTATATGAACCGGAGGCGACACGACCGCACCTGTGTCGGTTGGGAGCGAGCGAACCGAAAGATATAGGAGCAGGGACGCATACGTATCGCAAAGTAACGCATTACGATATGTCGGAATTGAGGCAGTATTACGAACCGTTTTTTAAGATACTGGACGGCTACAGAAAAGTAACGGTAAAGATGCTGCTTGAGCCGCCAGACTTGGAAGTAATGCTGGAGCGGATACCGGTATATCTGCAACAATTCGGGCATTATTTCTATATAAACAGCGTAAGGAACTACGTATGCGGGCAGCTTGCCGAGGTAGAGATGATAAGGGTGTAAAAAGAGAGCCTCTCGTAAAACGGAGGCTCTTTTTTTAATGTATAATCTTTTCTATAAATGTAGATCCTTGCGGTAGGCAATATATCGGCACACAGTGTCTTTCGAAGTTGTTTGTGTAAATAGTAATCAAGAAATAGCACGTCCATTTAAAACGTCGATATTCTTGTGGGCGATGGTCGTTTTTCCCCCCTGTTACTAATGCAGTAAAGGCGACGTCTGCCTTTATGTGTTCGAAGTACATACCATAATATTTTCCTGCTGCGTTGTATCTATTACGTATTGTTTTTATTATCTCGTCGGGTTGGTCGGCAGAAAATATGGAATCGGGATATTCGTCGGTCAGACGTTTGTCGGGGAATACGCGAGCAACATAGTCGTAGTGTATTTTTTCGAGTTCTTCCAGAGACATATTTACTCTCTGACAGTTTGCAACTTCAATATCAAATACATCCCTTCCTTCGTAGATATATCTTAGCTCGTATTCGTATGCATACTCACCATACCAGTATCTGAACGGGTCTCCTTGTTTTTCTATTGCTTGCTTACAGAAGTTGCTATAATCGTCGTTGACATTACCTTTCTTTTCGCAGGCGGTAAGAATCCATATTATAACCGCACCTAAGCAAAGGAGGATGATAGTCTGAATTTCTTTTCTACTCATAATAGTCTTGAAATTAATTGTTTATAATGATAATACAAAGGTAGAAAAAATTCCTATAAAAAAATAGAAACAGGCAGAAAAATATGGGGTTACTTTTGCATAAAAGAGATTAAGCGATTATGGTAGAGATAGATATTTATAAACCGATAGATAGGGAAGACCCTTTTATGTCGTTGTGGTTTGGGGACGATTGGGTGTTTTCTGCCGATAACGTACACAGGGCATTCGACGAGAACCCGACAGAGAAGGATTTCACGTTCAATATCAACTGCGACGGTGGGTCGGTATCGGAAGGTTTGCGGATATACGACGTACTGCGTACATCGGGCAAGAATATATATATGAACATAGAGGGAGGCTGCCACTCGATGGCGGTGTGTCTGCTGCTTGCCGCACCGAAAGAGAACCGCACGGCAAACCCAAACTGCCGAGCTCTGATACACGAGGTGCGGGCTTGTACGTGCGACAACCTGACGGCAGACGAGGCTCAGGCACTCGCCGACGAGATACGGACGGAGCAAGAGGCGATACTCGACATATACGCAGACCGTACGGGAACGGACAGACAAAAGCTCGAAGAGCTGATGAAAGCGGAGCGACAGCTGACGGCGGAGCAACTGAAAGAATACGGCTTTATATCGAAGATAAACGTTTATACGACAAATAGAAAAAAACATTTAAGAACAAAAAATTTCAAAGAAATGGCAAAGACAAGGAATGAAGTGATTTCGGCGGCTGACAATTTTATGAAGAAGCTGAAAAACTTGCTGTCGGGCAAAGTGGTAAACTACGACCACACGGATGCCGACGGTAATGTACTGTTCACTACCGAAGCCGAAGATGATACTTTGGAGGTAGGTATGGCAGCAAGCCCCGACGGTGAGTTTGAACTCGCGGACGGGCGAGTGGTGGTAATCACCGACGGAGTGATTGCGGAGATAAGAGAAGCGAACGGGGGCGAAGGCAACAACGATGAGCTGGAGAACCTGCGGGCAAGAGTGGCAGCGTTGGAGGGAGCTCTGACGGAAGCCGAAAACGTGATAACCGACCTTCGTAACGAGGTGGGCAGCACGTACACGGTAAGAAACAGACAGACACAACCTCAGGGCAAGGCAGCACCGAAGACAAGCGCGGAGCTGAAGAACGAGGCAAAAGAGAAACTTGAAAAAATGAAAGGAGGCAAGTAACAATGGCAACGATATTGGATTTTTCGAAGTTTAGCTTCACGGCGGAGCAAATCCGCGACATCAACGAGCTGCTGTATGACGAGGTAATGCAGGCTCCCGAGATAAGCCTGATACACACGATACACCCGAACATCGTATTCGATAAGGAAATCGGCTTTATCGGCGAGGGCGGTCTTGTGGGTGTAGCAGGGCAAGGTTGCGACCCGACGGCACAGGATTGGAAGATAGGCACGAGGTCGGTAAAGTGGACACCGAAGTCGTGGGAGATACTGATAGAGGACTGCTGGAAAGACTTGGAAAGCACGTGTGCAGTATATGCCCTGAAACAAGGTATAGACATATCGGACTTCAGCACAACGGACTACTACGCAATAGTGGTGCAGGTGTTGTCGGCAGCTATCAAGAAGTTCATCGTTCGCTTGGCGTGGTTCAACGACACAGACGCAAAGAATGTAAGTGCGAACGGTGTAATAACGAACGGCGTAGATACGAGATACTTCTCTATCATCGACGGCTTCTGGAAGCAGATTATAGCACAGACGACAGTGAACCCCGCTCAGAGAGTGGCTATCACCGAAAACACAGGAGCTACCTACGCACAGCAGGAGCTCGCACCTACGAGTGCGGCAAACTACCTGAAAGCATTGAAGTATAAGGCTTCGATGGTACTGAGGAGTATGACGGATGCAATAGTACCTTGCACACAGTCGATATACGACGCTTGGGAACAGTACAATCAGGGTAAAGAGATTGAAAGCCTCTACACTAAACTGATAGACGGCACAGAGACGTTGAAGGCTTACGGTATGACACTTATGCCACAGCCGATATGGGACGAGATGATAGTGAAGTACGAAAATACAGGCACGAAGCTGAACAACCCGCACCGTGCGGTATTGACTACGAAGGGCAATCTGAACCTCGGTGTAGACAAAGAAAGCTCTTTCGAGGATATGCGTATATGGTACAACCCCGACAGCCGCAAGGTGAAAACCGAAGTGATGGGCAAGGCTGACGCCAAGTTGTACAATCCCGAACTGTTCCAAGTGGCAATCTAATCAATTACGAATTTAAAAAAGGAGTAAAAAGATATGAATTGTTCGGAATTAACGCAGGGACTTGTAGCGGCGAAGTGCAACTCGACGGAGACGGCGGGTGCGGAAGATAAGGTATATCTTCTGAACTTCTCGGACATCGACCGACAGGGCAGCACGGTAGCAAACAACGTGATAACGGGTATAAAGCTCGTGAAGAGAAACAACGTGCAGATGCTTGGCTTTGCATTCGAGACATTCGGCAAATCGCTGAAAGACGCAGGAGCAACATTCGCCAAAGGCACGTACAGCAATATGTGGCAACACAATGTAACGCTACGTGTATTTGTGAAAAAAGAGGAGTCGAAGACGTTCGCCAATCAACTTGCGGCGGGGGCGAAGATAGTAGCGGTGATAAAGAACCGTGCTACCGGTGCCAACGGCGAGGTAACGTTCGAGGCATACGGTTGGGACAACGGACTGGAATTGTCGGAGAGTGCCAACACATTGGAATTTGCCGACAGCGTAGTGTATACGCTTACGTTGAGTTCGCCCGAAGGTACGCAGGAAGGCTCGTTGCCGAAATCGGTATTCAAGACTTCGGTAGCGGATACGGAAGCTATGTTGGAAGGACTTTTGACTGTATAGTATTTTATTACAATGATAGAGCGTTTGAGGGCAATACAGGCACTACGTCCGCTATTCAACGACGGACGAAGCCTCAACACGAGACTGCAACAAGATGGCGAGCTGCAACGTGAAATATCGGAGCTTGCACGGCACTACTTGGGGCGTGAGGTGAGAGGGTGCTCGAACTGCTACTCGGACGCTCTATTTGAATTATTAACACTAAACATAGAAATAGCAATGCAAAAAGAAGAATGTAAATTTAAGTTGCGTGGTGGCAAGTTGCTACTCGACGCAGTAAACGGAGATGTATCGAAGGCGATGACACAGGCTAATATCAGCGATGAGCTGGCACTGTATCACTTGAAGACGAATCCGTATTGCGAAGAATACTTCGAAGAATTGCCTACAGACTGGAAGGAACAGGTAGAGGCTTTCGATATCGATACGATGTGCAAGGGAAAATCGAACTCAGAGGTGTTTGACCCCGAACAATATCGGGCAATCATCGACGAGATGACAGAAGACCTGAAAGGAGGAATGTCGAAAAACAAACTCATTGAGAAGTTCAAAGGAGTTGATTTTGGTGGCAAGAACCTCACAAACAAAGAGATAAGAGAATGTCTCAAAGAGGCGGGCAAGTCGCTTTGATATAAAGATGTAGTAATATGAAGATAAAGACCTTAAAGACCGAAAAGCCATACGAGAGCCGCAACGACAAGTCGCTCGGGATACAGACGTTCGGCGACGGCAACGACTATCCGCAGAGGGTAGACCATATCGTACGCAAGTCGGCGACAGGTATGTCGTGTCTGAATAACTATCGGAAGTTTATACAGGGCAGAGGGTTTGTCGATAAGGTCTTTTTCGGGGAGATAGTGAACCGTAAAGGACAGACGGCAGATTATATGCTGTCGCAGATTAGCTCGGACTTGGCGAAATTCGGCGGTTTTTGTCTTCATACGAACTACAATGCGAACTATCGGATAACAGAGGTACAGTACATTCCGTTCGAGCACGTGAGATTTGAGGCGATGGACGATGACGGCAGGTTTGACAAAGTAGCTATACATTGGGACTGGTGCCGTGAATTTACTCAGCTCCGCAAGTGGCGGAAGACGGACATAGATTTCATACACCTGTACAATCCGAACCCCGCAGTAATACAGCAACAGGTGGACAGTGCGGGAGGTTGGGCACATTACAACGGTCAGGTATATTATTTTTCGAATGAAGGGGATAAGACGTATCCGCTACCGATATTCGAAAGCACACTAACGGATATGAGTACCGAAGAGGGAATATCGAATATCAGTTATAGGAATGCCCGCAAATCTTTCCTATCGGCAGGTATGCTAATAGATAGAAGGAATGCAGACCAAACGGCAGAGCAGGAGAATACGACGGAAAAGTCGCTATTGGAGTTTCAGGGCGACGCCGAAGCAGGCAAGATAATGTACGTGGAGGTAAACAGCGATGACGAGATACCTCAGTTCGTGCCGTTTGCGGTGAATAACTTCGATAAGGATTTCGAGGCTACACGTAAAGCGGTGCGGGAAAGCATAGGCGTATCGTTCAATCAGCCGCCAATATTGAGGTCGGAAGACGTAGGGGGCAACTTCGGGGCAGACCTTATGAATAACGCCTACAACTACTACAACTCGGTAACCGAAGTAGAACGTATATCGATAGAGAGAGTATTTGCGGACATATTCGGGCATTGGCATAAAACTACATCGGGCAATTATAGCATTGCTCCTTTGCAATATCAACAAACACAACTATGATAATAAATTTCGATGACATAAGGGCTATACGACCGATAGCGGACAACATAAACGACACGAAGAGACTGAAAACATACGTCGACGAGGTGGAAGAACTGGACGTAATACCGGTGCTTGGGGCTCGGTTGGTGAAAATAATACGTGAATACAATGAAAACGGCACGGTGCCGCCCGATACGATAACGGAGGAGCAGATAAAGAGCTTGATGAACGGTTGCTATTTCGCTTCGAAGGAGTGCGGAGGTGGCAATATTCACTGTAACGGACTTAGGAAGGCTATGGCATACCTCGTTTATAGTCGTTTCGTTAAGAACAATCCGATAAATGTAACAGCTTTCGGGGTAAAGCTCAAAGATACACAGTACAGCGAAGACGTAGACGAAGGTAATATCATACGCCAATCGAACGAGGCGTATAAAATAGGTACAGCATATATTAACCAGTGTGTAGATTACCTGAAATCAATAAGATATATAGAGACAAAAAAGAATAAACGTAAGAAAATAAAATCAATAGGATAAATAGCTATGTTAGAAATCAAGAAACTTGGAGAGAAAACGATACGTATAGCAGACACGGCGACAGGACGGAGCTATACGGGAAGTGCAACGTATAAGGCGAGCAGTGTGGGCGGTGATACCGTCTGCTTGCAGTCGATATACGAGGACAATGAGCCGGTGTTTGTGGCACGTGTGGCAGACATCACGATAGACGGAGCGGCACAGACGGACATAAGTGCGTGTATGGTGGCACTTAATGCTTTCATCGGGTCTTTTAACGGGGCAGCTACGGTCGGAGGAGGCGGTGGTGTGAGTCCCGCAGGAGAGACAGTGGTATTGAGAACCGTCAACAATAGCCCACTTGTGATGAACGATTATTTCGGAGAGGCAAAAATGAGCGATGTAGTGGACGCACTGAATAAGGGGCTCGACCCGTCGCCGCTGTTTAGCGGAGAGGCAAAAGTGGGTATAGTGGTCTTCAGAGGTTTGAAAAAGATAGGCGGTACTATGAGCGGTATGATGAGAAATACATATATTACACACGCGGAGTTTCCCGACTTGGAGCGGATAGATGCTTTTGCAGGTAATTATATGTTTGAAGGAGTGCCGTTGCGAGAGGTGTCGTTTCCGAAAGTGAAATATGTGGGAGAAAATGTATTAAACGGTGCATTCGGACAATCGCACGAACTGAAAAAGGCTACCGTATCGCCTGCGATGATAGCTCATAATCCGCCAATGTCGCCGATACCTGCAATGGACTCGGCAGAGTGGATAGAAGAACTTACGATAACGGGAACGATAGAGGAGAACTCGAGTTTGCAGAGGCAGACAAGACTAAAATCGAACTCGGTAAAACACGTATTGGAGAGTCTCTCGACGAAGAGTATGGGCAAGACGATACAGTTCGGTAACCTGACGATAGGAACGAGCGACCCTAACAGGGCGGCTATACAACAGCTGATAGCACAGCGAAGCAACTGGAATATAATGGGACTGACCGTATAATAAAAATGCGGAGGAGGAGTAGAATATGGCAAAGCGTATAAGGTTGGAGAATACGGAGGGCAAGTGGTGGCACTGCGATAAGTTAGACATATATGCAAGAAATGGCTATCTGGCTACTTGTGAGTGTACGAGCGGCTGGGTACTTGTAACGGATGCCGAAAAAGAGGCTGCCGACGAGAAAAGGCGTAAGGAATGGGAGGAAAAATACAATAAAAACAAATAACAGGATATGGTGGAATTTTTTAAAGGGATTGTAACAGCGGTAGTGGCGTGGATATTGGCGGTATATACGTCGTATACGGACGCTTTTCTGACGTTGTTTGTGGGTTTTACGCTGAATATCTTACTCGGCGTTGGTGCAGATGTAAACATTAACAAGAAAGCGTTTAGCTTGCGTAAGGCGACGGACGCATTGCTTTTGTTATTGTTTTACTTTATGTTGATAATATTCATTCACGTGGCACTCGGCAGGCGTTATGTGGACTTGGCAAATACGATGATAACGTGGCTAACGTATATTGTGGGGTATTTCTATCTGACAAACATATTTCGAAATGCAAAAATACTGTTTCCAACGTCAAAGAGTATCAAGTTTATATACTCATTCCTAAGTACCGAAGTGCTATATCGGTTAAAGGCGTATCTTGGGTTTCATAAGTATAAGAATAATAACAATAACGATATAGGAGAGGGATTACAATGAAGCAGGATACAAACATTAGCGAACATATCACCTACACAGAAGCAACAGTAAGTAATAAGGCGAAGCAGCTCGGCATATCGAACACGCCAAACGAGCGTGAACTCAAAGCAATGAAGCTACTTGCGGAAAAGGTGTTTGAGCCGTTACGCAACTGGTATGGCAAGCCGATACAGATAACAAGTTTCTTTCGCTCGGCAAAGATAAACAAGGCTATCGGAGGCGTACAAAGGGGAGACACTGTAAGCCAGCACGCCAGAGGCGAAGCGGTAGATATAGACACGACGAGCGACAACAGGAAGCTATTCGACTATATCAAGGATAATCTACCTTTCGACCAACTAATATGGGAGAATGGGGACGACAACGTCCCCGGCTGGATACACGTAAGTTACTCGGAGACACACAACAGAAAGCAGGTGCTAAGAGCAGTACGAAGCGGCGGCAGAACAATCTATTTGCCATATAAATGAGAGAGTAAACTATATGAAGATAGAACTAATCAAAAAAGGAGAGACAAAGCAATGAAACATAATCTTTTAGTATTTCATAATTTACTGATTTTTATTTTGGTTTCGGTTGTAATGGGATGTACGCCTGTAAAGCGTACGTCCTCAACCGAAATTAAGGCAAAAGCGGACTACTCGGAGATAACTGACGAGCTAAAAACACAACGGACGCAGCTCGACAAGGTAACTGAGACAATGAGCAAGACGAAGGAGCAGATTGCCGAGTGGTTAAACGAGAATATCGATTACGAGGAACAGAAGTACGACAGTCTCGGCAGACTGATAGGCTCGATAAAACAGACGACGAGCCGCAACGGCGGTACTACAACAGTAAAGCAAGGTGATACATACGTATACGAGGGCGTAACAGTGCAGCAGGTAGATAGTATAGTATCGGCACAGATGAAGCGGTTGAGGTCTGAATTGGAGGCGAACATTACGGAGCGGACAGAGCCGAAACCCATAAGTACAATAGGATGGATAACGGTATGTGTAGCGTTGATTGTCGGAATAATCGTTATCGTTACCGCTGTATATAATATTTGGAAGCGGTGCGGACTCCATAACCTTTGGCGTATGTTCGTTGAGTGGATAAAGAGATTGTTTTGTAGGAGGTAGAGGAAATATAATTTGTATGCACCATTATATGACTATAATGCTAATTAGAGTTAAATATAGTGTCGTATCTTGCATATTTGAAATAAAAGTATTACTTTTGCAGTGTCAATATAAATACTTAAAAACTGGCGGCAACAGGATAAATTCGGCAGAGAAAAATGACAATAGAACAATTAGCCGAAAAAATCGGCGGAAACCTTTGGACAAAAGGAAGTCTGAAACGTATTTACCTCGATAGAGGTTATAATACTAAGAAAATGCAAACCAAGACATTCATTTGGCAAAATGAAGACGGCGAGTTCTTGGTCTCTTGCAGAATAGAATGTCCCTCGCAGCCCTATGAGTGGATTAATTCACAACAAGAAAAAGTAAAGGAAAGTGTCTACGAAGATTTAGAAAAAATCTTGTCCGAGAAAGCTTTTGTAATCACAAACGAAAAAGGTGAGGTCTGTGATGATAGTGGCAACTCCGTTGAACTCAATCACTATTCGGTAAAAGTCTTTTATTCAAAAGAAAAGGCAGAAGAATATATTGATGAAGAGGAATCTGTAAATTTATCATACAAAGAATTTGATAAAGAATGGCTCGAGCAAGAAGTCGATAGATTAGACGAAATAGAAAGGGCAAATAAAAATCTTCAAACCATAGAACAATGAAAATCAGCAAGGTCAAAGTTCGTTTCAGCAAATACATAACTGAAACGAACAAAGCCTACTGTTTGGAATATGGTGGGCAGAAATTATGGATACCCAAAAAGATATGTTGGGGGTTAATAGTGGTTGGTAATGACTGCCACGCTTGGGCGACATTACCCGCTTGGAAATTTGAAGAAATGACTGGGCGCAATTTAGAGGAACTATACCAAGATTACGGTACAGAGGGATTGCGTAATATATTTTGCTGTCAATTAGAGACTGTTATAGAATACCATACGCCTGATAAAATAAATCCCATACCAGATAACACAATAACTGATTTGAAAAAATGAATTTATCATATAATCAGGAAAAAGCTCTCGCCCACCGCTCAGAATGGAAGGTAGGAGCGTTGTTTATGAAGATGGGGACGGGTAAAACACGTGTGGCTGTTGAGCTGGTTAATCAGGTCCCGAATTTAGATTTAGTTGTATATATTGCTCCACTTCGTATAATACACCCAACAGACCCGAATATTCAACCGATAGAAAAAGAGGTGCAAAAATGGGGCGGCTTCAAAGCCAAAGAAACGATATATATGGGAGTTGAGACTATCGGGCAATCTGATAGAAAATATTTACAACTTTATAAGAAAATAGCTACTACGTGGAAAGTCTTTCTTATTGTAGACGAAAGTATTAAAATTAAGAATATTGAAGCAAAACGAACGCAACGGCTATTGAAACTCTCTGAAATGGTCGGACAAAAGCTAATCCTCAACGGAGAACCTGTAACACGTGATTTACTTGATTTATATCCTCAAATGAATTTCCTCGATCCTCGTATATTGAATATGAGTTTTTCCGAATTTAAGAACACTTTTTGCAAGTATACAACAATAACCAAACGGTTTGGCGGATATAAAGAGTATTCCAAATCATTCATTACGGGGTATGAGAATATTGACTACCTATATTCACTTATCGGACAATATGTTTTTGAGTGTGACTTAGAATTACAAATACAGCAGTTGTATGAGAACGCATATTATACTATTGATGACGAGGCTAAGAATGAGTATTATCGCTTAAAGACAACATATTTAGATGACGAAAAATTAATGATGTTGAATAATAATATATTTCTCGAACTTACTCAAAAAATGCAACACGAGTATTGTTGTACCGAAAGCAAATTTGAAGCAGTTCGGGAATGGTTCGAAAAATATCCCGAAGAAAAAAGTATTATCTTTGTCAAATATATAAGAAGTGCAGAAGAATGTAAAAAGAGATTTCCAAAAGCCACCGTTTTAAACTATAAAACAGGTAGTTATGGGTTAAATTTACAGCATTTGCCATATACTGTATATTTTGACAAAACCTTTGATTATGGGGACGTTGTACAATCAAAACATCGTAATTATCGAATGGGACAAGAGCAAGATTGCAGATATCTTAACTTAACGGGCGATGTCGGACTGGAAACACTAATTGATGAGAACAATCGAAAGAAAATAAATATGTCGGAATATCTCAAAAAGATAAGCCGAGAACAATTAAGAGCTAAATTATGAAGAAATTCAATCTAAAAAAAGCTCGCGGTGGGGCAGATGTTATTACCAAATCAGGCAAAGAAGCGAAGATACTACTTTTCGACCGCAGTAGCCGTGTTTTCCCTCTGGTAGTTATCATCGAAAACAAGAATGTGTATTATTACACAGAGAAAGGAAAATTCTATGCAGATAAGCCGAGTGATAAGGATTTGAGGATGAAAGAATGAACGTTTACGAAGCTACAATAAAACGGCTCGAAATGATTTTTCGAGAGTTCGATAATATATCTGTATCTTTTTCGGGAGGAAAAGATAGCAGTTTGTTGCTAAATCTATGTGTCAAATATATAAGAGACAATCATCTAAACCGAAAAATATCCGTATTACACTTGGATTATGAAGCTCAATACGAAATGACAACTAAATACGTAGATGAGGTGTTGTCTGATAATTGCGATATATTAGATGTTTATAGAGTCTGTGTTCCATTTAAGGTTACGACTTGTACAAGTATGCACCAGTCTTATTGGAGACCGTGGGAAGAAGACAAACAAGATATTTGGGTCAGAAGTCTGCCCACTAATGCCATTACAAAAAAATACTTCTCTTTTTACAATGAAAGTATGTGGGACTATGATTTTCAACAGAGGTTTTCGCTTTGGCTACACGAGCGTAACAAAGCCAAAAGGACTGCTGTTTTGGTAGGGATACGCACACAAGAGAGCCTCCACCGGTGGCGAGCTATTCATTCGGATAAAAACTACAAGAACTACAACGGCATAAATTGGACAAAAGAAGTATATGATAATGTTTACAATGCTTATCCTATCTTTGATTGGCTTACGGAAGATGTCTGGATAGCTAATGCTAAATTCAACTTTTCTTATAATAAACTATACGACTTATTCTATCAAGCAGGCTTGAATATAGACCAAATGCGGGTAGCTTCTCCGTTCTTGTCGGAAGGGCAAGAAACGTTGTCTCTATATCGAGTGATAGAGCCTCATACGTGGGGTAAATTAGTTAGTCGTGTTAATGGAGTGAACTTCACGGGTATATATGGAGGCACAACAGCTATGGGATGGAAATCTATAACGTTACCGAAGGGGCATACTTGGGAGAGTTATATGTATTTTTTATTGTCTACTCTACCCGAAGAAACACGTCGAAACTACTTGTCTAAGTTGCAAACTTCGATAAAATTCTGGAAAGAAAAAGGGGGAGTATTAGATGAGGATACTATTATGGCATTAAAAAAATCGGGAGTAAATATAGAAGTCGGCAGTAGTTCCAATTACAATACTACAAAACTACCCGTACGTATGGACTATATAGATGATATTGATATAAAAGATTTTAAATTAGTTCCTACCTATAAAAGAATGTGTGTTTGCATAATGAAGAATGATCATTTATGTAAATATATGGGATTTTCTCAAACCAAAAACGAAATTGCAAGACGCAAAAATATAATAGAAAAGTATCAAAACTTATTATGAACGAATTATTTAAGTCAGAATACAAAAGCCCAGTATATAATGTGCGGGCTATACCAATAGAAAAGATACAAGCAAATAGTTATAATCCTAATGCAGTAGCTCCTCCAGAAATGAAGTTACTATATCAATCTATAAAGGAAGATGGGTATACTATGCCGATAGTCTGTTATTATTTGTCGGATATAGACAAATATGAAATAGTAGATGGCTACCATAGATATACAATAATGAGAACACACAAAGATATTTATGATAGAGAAAATGGATTATTGCCAGTTGTAGTAATAGACAAAGATATTAGTAACCGTATGGCTTCTACAATCAGACATAATAGGGCGAGAGGCTCTCATTCTATTGAACTGATGACCAATATTGTATCGGAATTAACTCAATCTGGAATGAGTGATGCTTGGATATTGAAAAATATAGGTATGGATGCAGATGAACTACTTAGACTAAAACAACTATCTGGGCTTGCTGAGCTATTTAAAAATAAAGAATTTTCGAACGCAAAAGAGACAAATGAGGAATTAATATGGAAATAAGAAAAGAAATCGGCGATACAATCGCAAGAATAAGAAAGAAAAAAAGGCTTACTCAAGCGGAACTTGCCGAGAAATCAGGCGTTTCTTTGCGGGCTGTCGTCGCTATTGAAAACGGGAAATTTTCGGCAGGCATAGACCTGTTATATAAGATAGCTACTGCTCTCGATAGTAAAGTATGTATCATCGAGAACTCTCCAATGATCTTAGAATGAGACTTGCTATTTTCCTGTAAAATAGCTGTGCGATTGTAGCCGTCGGGCATTGTCTTCAGCAGCTACTTTTATATATTTGAGCGTCTGCTCTACTTTGGAGTGTCCGAGAAGATCTTGAATAAACTTGATATCAATACCGGCTAAATACATATTGCTTGCCCCCGAGCGTCGTGCTGTGTGTGTGGTGATAAATTCGTACTTCTTGCGTACCTCTGCCTGCCTGTTTTCGCCACGTGTCTTTGATAAAACAACTTCTTCGTCGATACCTGCAAGTCTGCCAAGTTCTTTGATGTGTTTATTGTGCTTTTGGTCGGAGATTGGCTTGGGTAATTCGTTGTTGCGGCGTTGCAAAATCTCGCGTAATAGATAGTGCACGGGTATATATACCTTTTTATCTTTCTTCTGCGTCCAGATAGAAATAATATCATCCTTGAAGTTTAGGCTATCGATACGAGAATAGTCAGAGTGTCGCAGAGCGGTAAAACATCCGATTAAAAAACGGTCCCGCTCCTCACGGAGTGATTGTATAGCCCTACTCAGATTATAATGACGATTGTCGTATCCATTTGACAAAAGCAACTCTTCGGTAATATTAAGATTATAAATTTTCAATATCTCCTCCATAGTAAGATATATAGCATCCGTTTCTTCTTTGTCGACAGAGAAAGCCTCTTCTTCAAACCCCGCGAAATCGTGAAGTCCCATACGCCGAGCCTGCCGCATAAAAGCCTTGATGTCCTTAAATAAAGAGCCTACATAATTCTTGGTATAGTGTTTGCTGCTATTGCCGATAGTCTGAGATAATACCCACTTTTTGAAAGAGTTGTAAAACGTAATATCAATATCGAAAAAACGGAGCTTTACGCGATACTGCCGCTCGTATTGCAGTAGTTTGTTGATAGTGGTATGATAATGTCTTACGGTGTTTCTTTTGCGGTCGCAATCCTTGATATATTCGAGGATGAAAGGAGTAAAATACTGTTGCTGTTCATCGTGCGAAATACCACCTGCTTTTATATTTGTTTGGTCCTTGTGGTTCGTAAAATCTGCCTTGATTTTAGCCTGCGTCGGTGTAATAATACCATATCCGTTGATGATGTCTTTTATAATGTTTTCGTATTCGTCGAGTCTCTTATTAATGAAACCAGCCTCAGTGTATTCACGCACCAATTTACAGCGGTTTTTATCAAAGTTCCAATATTTAGTCAAAACAGACTCTCCTACCGACAGCCTATATTCCTGCCCCCTGTGAAAGATATGCATTCTTATGGATGATTTTGGCTTGTTCCTATTTGCGAGAAGAAAGTGTATTTGCATATTTGGAGTAAATTTTGGAGTAATTTAATTCGTCAAAAGTAGTATTTTTTAGTCTGTCCTCAATATCGCACCTCTACAAAACTGTGATTTATAACTAAAAATAATTGTAATGAATAAAAATAAGTACTCCGGCTCTGGGTACTTATTGATTAAACTTACCTCTTGATTATCAGACTGATTGTCGGAGGTGAGTTTTTCTTTTGGAGAGACATAAATAATATCCCGAATGCGTAATGCCAACCTGGTGCCACCTCTCCCCAAAGAGGCGTCTGTGTGGCCGACACCGTTACCCGAACACGTCAGTAAACGCCTTTTCGCTTAAGTACTCCCGAAAAAAAGTGCTCCCTGTTGATGTACAAGGAGCAAAACAAAAGTTTTCACTACG
>CAJPPQ010000005.1 GCA_905372605.1 Porphyromonadaceae bacterium | reverse complement strand
CTGTCGAACAATACCATATCCGAACAGGTTCACAAGCTGCAAGAGGAGGTTATTCGTTTGCATTTCGAATATGAGGAACGAGCATTGCAAGCTGCATTTGGGCTAATGTTTCCTGACGAAATTGTTATAGATGAAGGCAAAATAACAAAAAATGTTACTCGTGGTATGGGAGATAAAGGCGATATTGTCGTCTGGAAATATAAAGATAAAGCATTCTTAAGAAGGCGGGAGGTGAAGCCCCTTTCTTTTAAGTACGAACCTCTCGCTTTTGGAGAGGTTTTGGACTGAATTAATAAATAATTGCACAAGGGCAGTAAATTGCCTTCAAAAATTTGTATACTCTCACTTAAAAAGTGAGAGTATTTTTATCGGTCGATATGCATACATTAAGGTGAAGATATATTTAGTGCTTCTTTTTGCACATATATATTCCGGTTCAAAAACAAAACCGTCTTTGTTGGATTGTTCAATGACTTCATCTATTTTTTTGTATGCTTTCATAATTTTTTTTCCAGAAGAGTATTGTAGTTCTCTCCATAAATCTATGTTCTTGTGTTTGTACAGCGAACAAATGTATGCGGATAAAACTATACCCTGTGTTATAGCAGAAAATCTGGGGTCGACATAAAGCATAGTTTTGGGGTTTCGTTTTTTTTCCCTTGCATATTTTTTGACAATGTGCAGTATGTGTTTTCTTCTGCGATAAGCCTTGATTTTAAAAGAAAGTTGCTTCATTTCTATAGTCAGTATTTTCGTTATTATTATTTGTATGATTGTCTATTAGTATAACTGCGGGCATTTTATTATAAACTATATCCATACCGATACATCGAGTTATGACACGATCGTCTCTATTGCCCTCGATAGCTTCATAAGTTCCTTTTACGGTGTGTTCGTATGTTCCCATTTCGTTGACTGCTTCGAGACAAGGCTCGTAGTACATATCTTCACGCAGTACCTTTTGGAAAAAGGTGATAAAGGCGAGTTTTGAAGTGTGATTGGTGTGGTATCCGTATGTAGGGCGTATGCCTCGACGCACTTGGTCTATTGGAGTATGTGTGTATATATTGCTATAAATAGGTACAATAGTTTCCAAAATAAACTGTGAGTAGTCGGTGGCACGAGGTACGATAGAGTTTTTCTCTACAACTAAAAGAGCATTGCGATAAAACTTGGCTATCTGTACCGCTTTCCAGACGACAATATCTTTTGGTAAGTGTCCTGACCACTCGGCTACAACTTCGGGTACACCTCCCTCTAACATATAGTACCGGTCAATAACACAGATGATAGAATTGTCTGCCCCTTCGGAGAGACCTACACCTATGTCTACAATAACAGCATATCTGTTAGAGACGGGCTCTTCGGAAGGTAGAGTCCACACTTTAAGATTTCCATCTGGTGATGGGACGAACTGCAATCCTTCGAGTGCCTCACGTCCGTCGATAGCGTCGCCTACAATCTCGCCTGTGACGGCAGGCGTGCGACATCCTTGACGAAGACGTTCTACATCTTTAATATCGAAGACAAGACGACCCGACGACTGAAACGCCTCTACATCGTCGGAAGGGAAATCGGATATAAACCGCCACTCATCTTGTTGCTCTTTTTTCTTTTCTCTATACCAAGCAATAGCCTCTAAGGTAGCACCGAGAGAAAAGATATACTTCTCTTTTTGTGATAAAGAGGCTATGAACTTTTTGTAGTCGGGTATTTCGATAGTATATATATCTATATCGAACCAAGCGATGAATATAGCTTTGAAATTTGATTGTTTCTTTTTAGCTCGGATATATTCACGATGAAAAAAGTTGCCTGTGCCGTTGGGAGTGCTTTCGTATACGATAAGAGTATTCGGCAACAGAGGCACAGAGTTTGAAATTGAGTTGGTGAGAGCCTCAGGTGTACGCTGCGGAGTACTTTCGTAATAGGCTACTTCGGAGAAGTGGGCTATATTGATGTTTTCGGAGCGTATACCATCTGGCTTGACCGACGAGCCAATAGATATACGGTAGTCTCGTTCCTGCAAGTACCGTGTTTTTTGCGAGCCCTGATATGGAGTGAGCTCCAAAGGAGCGGTTGCCCCCATAAAGATATACGGATAACGAGCGACAGCATTGACAAACATACCACGTATAAGGCGAGCTGCATTTTCGACGTGAGCAACTACAACAGAATTGTACTTAACAAACAATACATTCTGAAACCACCCGCACACAGCGGAGTAAAAGGTAGAGCAGCCCCACTGTCGACACTTACAGACAATGTGCCGTATCGGGCGATTGTGATACATATCGTCATATACTTCGGCAAGTACCTTACGTTGTCCTCGATTGAGAATAAGAGGTGCAAATGTGCCCGCAGTGCCGTCTTGTAAAGATTTCTCGGAGAGTTTAATCTCTATATTCCAACAGGTAGCACTCCAATACTCGAAGTCGTATTTAAAGCGTATGGAGTTGAATATGTATGCCAGACTTGTAATATCGTTTTCGGACTGCACTCCGTTGTTGACAAGAAATGCCGAGAATGCTCCTGCTTTTACGATAGCTCTTATGAATGAGTCTTCGAGCATAGTATCGGGCAAGTATATATCTTGTCCGTCGTAATAGTCTGCTATATTGACCTTAGAGCGTGGACAAGCCGTGCATCCAAGACCTGTGATTTGGTCGTATGGAGCATTGATAGCTGCAAGGCGGCGTTTGTTTTCGGCGATGTACTGCTCGGCGGTCATATAGAAGATGTGTTAGGCGATATACTTTTCGATATTTTCGACAGATGTATTGAGTGTATCGAGTTCATCCTCGTATGCTTCTTTGAGCGAAGGCAAGAAATTAACACTTACTTGCGGATTGAGTATTGCCAGATTATGGAAAAGGTTCGCCAGATTTAATCTGAAGTCGTCTACTTTGGCGGCAGTTTCTGTAAGAGTATCGATAATCTTGAGAGAATCGATACAGAGTTGCTGTTTGTTTTTTTGCTCGGCGAGCATTGTTTTAAGTTCTTCGTTGTGTTTGGTTGCTTTATTCATACGAAAAAAATTATTGATTGTTTATGATTGACTTAAATGTGCGAAGAGTTATAAAAAACTCAGGTGCGGAGTGCATAACTATCTTCGAGAACAACTCTGCTTTCGATATGGTAGGGAACTCCTTTATGAGTGTATCGTGTGTGGAAACGAGAGCTATCTGCAGCCGTTTCTTTTCTTGTAGTCGGGGATACACTCGACGGAAGTATGCGTAAATAAGTCGTTCTGCTTGTTTTTCGGAGATGTAAAATCTCGGAGCAGGTACTTGTCTGATAGAGTACCTACCGATACAGGAAGGTATTGTTTGCCGAATAGCGATGTTTCTTTCTTGTGTTAAAGTCATACACAAAGGGGTATTGGTTAATTACGACTATAACACAGGTATCGGCTGTGAATATGCAAAGGTAACAAAAAAAGATACGCAAAACGCCCAAACACGATACGGAAAACGCCCAAAATAATAAGCAATACGGAAAACGCCCAAAGATAGAGGCGAATGTTGTTATTTTCGCACAACATACTTAATAATAAATAGATATGAAAGTAGATGACAAAGAAGGTATGGTAGTGGAGCAGCAGACTACTACTGTGGCAACGCCCAATAGGGATAAGTTGCTGAAAGGTCTGCAGAAGCGAGGCAGTAAGCTTGCCGACGATGCCGACTACGAGGCAATCATCGGGGAGGCAATGCCAAGATACAAGGAGTTGGAGAATGGTCATAGAGCGATGTCTGAAGATAACGCTATGATACTCGACGCTATAGCGAGTAATCCCGAAGCGGGTAAACTGCTTGACGAGTTGCTTGGAGTAGACAAGGATGGCAACTCAAAATTTGTAGACGAGGTAAAAAAGAGAGCCGAGCGTATTGCGGGCGACAAGAAGGTGGCAGACGATATGGTGGCTAACCTTAATATGTCGTTCGACAATATGGAAGAGGCACTGACGGAACTTGAGGCTACCGAAGAAGAGAAGGCTGCCGTAATAGACCTTATCAATAATCTGATATCGGGCAATATCTCGAAGCAGATGATAAGAGACTATGTGCAAGGGTTACGCCACGACGACGATGTCGACGACGCTAAGGTAGCGGGCTTGGTAGAAGGGAAAAATTCGGTGATAGACAAGAGTAAGCTCGAGCTGCGAGAAGGTGACGATTTGCCGATGCCGAAGAATAGCGGCAGACCGAAGCCAGAGCCGAAGCCAAAAGGAGAAAGTCTGTTGGGTAGCACGAGATTAAATCCTGCTAACTATATGCAGAAGATAAGCTAAAGAGAGAGATTTTTATTATTACAAATAAATAACAATAGAGAGATGAGTAAGAAAATTCAGTTGATTTTTGGGCTGCTGCTTGTAGCGGTAGCAGTGTTGGGGGCGTTTGGAGTGATAGACTTCGGTACGCTTTTTGGAGCGTCGACAGGTGTGAGTATGGCTTTTGCCGCAATAGTAACACCCGGTATCGACGGAGCAGGTAAACATTTGAGCGGAGAGGGAAGTGTTTTGAGTTTGGAGAATGCAAATGCGTTTTCGCCCGAAATGATTTCTCACGCATACGACCGTGAGGTGGTGATGATGGGGTTAGGGGGTATCCCTGTAAACACCTTTATGCGACATTTGCCTCATAAAACAATTAAGAGTATGGAGTTTGGCTATTTCTCTGTGGACTTACGGCAGGTGAAGGCTGTAACAACAGGAGCTTTGGTTGCCGCAGGTGGAGAACAGCAACAGGTAGAGGTAGGAGCTTTGCATTCTATCTTCGACATCAATGACCAAATCTATATCGAAGGTGTAGATGGACACAAGAAAGGCGAGGCGACTCCTACTGTCGGACTGCCATATAATGCAATCGTTATCGGGAAAACAACAACTCCAACTCCTAAGTTGATTATTCAGCCTATCAATGGCAAACCTATTGCAGGTAAAGAGAACAACACCGAATGTCTTGCCATACCTACTGGTACTAACATTTATAGGATTTCTAATCTTATAGAAGAGGCACAGAACTACAATGGGGACACTACTGCTTATCCTCAAGAGACGAAGCAATATATGCAGATTTTTATGACAACTATTTCCGAAACAGAACTTTCGCAGAGTGAGGAAAAAGAAATCAACTGGGGAAAGAAGCAGATGAACGAGTTGGCGATACACGAGATGATGAGGGACGAAGAAGCCGCTACCTTTGTAGGTATCAAGGGTCTTACCAGACAATTATTACCTAAGGCGAGAATGGTATATACCTTCGACGGTTTTGAGGCTCAGGCTCTAAAAGGAGGCTCGCCTGTAATCACAAAATCAAAAGCTGCATTGCTTGCTAACAATGGCGAAGCTGAACTTGTGGATTTGCTTGAGAAAGTTTTTGTTGGTAACAGTGGCAGCAATGCAAGGTATATGTTTGCGGGCTCTGGTGTAATTTCGATGTTGTCGAAAATAAAACTCAGCGACAAGCGACCTGTAATAAGAAATGAAGGTACTTACGCTCAATTCGGAGTAACCTTCAATAAAATGGTGAGTGAATTTGGTGTATTGTACATCTACCTTCACCCTACAATGGATACTTATGGACGTAAGGACAGTGCTTTCATCATTGATTTGACGTATGCTGACAAGATGATACGTGAGCCGTTACGTGCAGACAACATTGATGTGTCTGAATTCAGAGGCGATAAAAAACGAGTTATCGAAACATTCGCTCCTGTATTCAAGTATCCGAAGTCGCACGCAATCTTCAAATTGACTGCATAAGTATTTATTTTTTTAATCGAGAGAGGGCTATGCTCTACGGTGTAGCCCTTTTTAAAAATAGGAGAAAACAGATATGGTAAAAAAGTATTATAGCGGCTATTTGAATTACTGTTTCACAACTTACTACGGGGACAAGAAGTTTGTTTTTGATTTTGTTCCGTTGGAGGGGTATACTCGTGGGACTCTCTATCTCAATAGAAAGGAAGATATGGAGGCACTCGAGGCGAGTGAAGAGTTCAAAACGGGAGTTGTCACTTTGGCGGAGGTCTTAGGAGAGAGCGAAACCGAGCAAGAAGTAGAGAATCCTCAATCGGAACAAGGCGAAACCGAGCAAGAAGTAGAGGTTAAAGGTGAAGGAGACTCGGAGGAGCAAGATGGAGAGGTAGTGGTTTTCGATAAAGTAACCAAGCTACAAGAGGCGAAACGTATACTTTCGGGAGAACCGTACAATGTATCGGTTTCGAACTTTATGAACAAGGAGACAATCTTGCAAAAAGCACAAGAGGCGGGAGTATCGTTTCCGAACCTTCAATAAGAGAGCAATATGACGAGGTCGGACATCATAAAGAAGGTGAAGGTAAAGCTTGAGGAGTTCTCGAATTTCGAGAACCAATCTTATGTGCTACCTGCCAACGATATGATGAAGCCTATCGATAGTTATATTGAAGAGACTATGGACGAAGCGACCAGAGAGGTATTACATATATTGCCTCTTTGGTTTGTTTCATCTATGGGAAGAGATGGAGCTGCCCCCATAACAATAGTGGCAGACGGGTACGGCACGCACGCCGAGATGGATTTGCCACGAGATTTTTTGAGGCTTGTGGCGGTAAAGCTCAAATCGTGGAGACGAGAGGTGAACGACGGACTGAATTTGATGTCGCACATACACCCAAGATATAGAGAGCAACAGAACCCTGCAACGAGGGGACGAATAGACAAACCTGTCGGAGTATTGACGGGTAATAAAATAGAATTGTATAGTGCCGCTGATGCCACAGATGTATTGGAGTACTTCATATATATACCTACTTTGAAAGCTGAACAAGTAGAAGACCACATTATAGAATATGTAATACTCAATACTGCGGCGAAGGTAATGGGTATTTATGGTAAAATAGACGGAATGAAGCTACTGCAAGAGCAGTTGGCTCAGAGCATAAAAATGATTGCAAGGTAATATGTCGAAGGTAAAACTAAACAAGAGGAATTATAAGATGTTCGCTAAATCGAATATCTTGAATGCTGCAAGCCCTGCACGCTCTACCTTGTATATCGGTTATGAGAAGAAAAATGAATATGTAGAGTTGCTGAATAGTTGTGCTCAGCTATATAACAACTTTCAAGAATTTAGAGATATGCGAGCAAGAGCTGTGCGATATCTTTTTGGCGACCAATGGGGAGACCCGATAGTAGACCCAGAGACAGGCAAAACCGTAAGAGAAGATACCTATATAAGACGACAGGGGCTAATACCTTTGAAAACCAACGTTATGAGAAAGTTGGTTAATAGTGTTTTGGGGCTATATGCCAATAGTCAGAGCGAGCCGATAGTGGTAGCCAGAGATAGAGACGAGGCAAAAGCGAGCGAAATGATGACGGTAATGTTGCAGTATGTATGCGACATTAATTCATTCAAAGAGATAGACCGCAGAGGTCTTGAGGAGGCTCTTATAAGTGCTATCTATGTGAGCAACGACCAATATATATGGGATAATGAAAGGGGCAGGTTTGATGTGTATATGTCGAACGAGAACCCGAATAATGTGTTTTTCAATTCGTCGATGCTCGATGTGCGTATGAGAGACATTGACCTGATAGGAGTACTTCGGGACTATTCTTTTGACGAGCTAAAAAGCACCTTTGCGAGAAATAAAGAACAAGAGAAATATCTGTCGGAGTGTTATAGGAATATACTACAATATGCTGACTACCGACAATACAAAGAATTTTTCGATAATAAGACATTGAGGTCAAAAAACTTCTATATGCCGCAAGAACCAAACAAATGCAGGGTAATAGAGGTATGGAAGTTGGAGACTAAGGAACGTCTGAGAGTGCACGACACTTTGACCGGTGAATTGTATAAAGCTGAGTTGTCGGAAAAGTCGAGATTTGACCAAATAAACGCCGAGCGAATAGATGAACTTGTAGAACTTGGAGGTGTAGCCGAAGAGGCGTTACTGATAGAGTATGAAGAATATTTTGATAGATATTGGTATTATCGGTATCTTACGCCTGACGGTACTTGTCTGAAAGAAGGTGAAACACCATTTGCTCATAAGAGCCACCCATTCGTGATAACAGCATATCCTCTTATAGACGGCGAAATACACTCTAAGGTGTATGATGTGATAGACCAACAGAGGTATATCAATAGATATATTACGCAAAGAGATATTATCAACGGCGTATCGATGAAGGGTCTCGTGGTATACGACAAACAGGCAGCTGAGAATGCAGGCACTAAACAAAACCAAATAGATAGAGCGATAGCTAAGCCCGGAGCAAGCATCGCAATGGATATGTCAAGAGGACTACCCATACAACAGATAACGTCGAACACCAATGCGGGAGGCGATATGGCAATGGTGAATATGATGTTGGAGATGGTGAGCCAGATATTTGGTAGTAGTGCGGCTATGCGAGGAGAGAAGGCACAGCCGGGCACTCCTGCAAGTCTGTATGCTCAGGAGGCGGAGAATAGCAACAACAATATATCGGATTTGATAGCGTGGTATAATAGTGCCAATAGTCGCAGATTTGTGAAGATATTGAAGCTAATACAGCAGTATTATACAGAACCGATGTATATCAATATAGCGGGTAAGAATTACAGCGAAGAGGCAAAATCTTTTGACCCGACAAAGATACAAAACATTGAGTTTGACGTAACGGTTAGTAGGGGACAGAACAGTCTTGCTTACAGAATGGAGAGCGAAAATATGTTACAGTTCCTTGTACAATCGGGACTACTGCAAAATATCGATATGGCGATATTCTATGCTGAGAATAGTCAGGCACAATTTAGCCAACAACTTGCAGAGAAACTAAAACAATACAAAGAGACAATGCAACAGGCGGCAGAGGCACAACAGCAAGCTATGGCTATGGCACAACAAGGCGGACAGCCCGATATGCAAGAGCAAATGCAAGAGGCAGGACTTAATGTGGGAGTACCACAAGAGGAGGTAGGGCAATGAGTAATAAAGTGGATAGTGCTAAGGCGATGGTGCATTTTTGGTATAAAACCGAAGATATATTTAATGATGTCTATAATAGAACATCGTGGATAGGCAAACATCGTCTTGACGGAGAAGGCAACAATATGATAGAGCCTATCAGTTTCAGCAAAGATGAGGCACATACTTTGTATATGCCATTTTTGAGGGACGCAGCAAGAGAGGTGTATATGGCGATAAGCTCGCATAATAACGATTTACCTCGAGACTACAAAACGTATGCAGTAGATAGCGATACTGACATCAACGATATAACCGATAGTAAAGATAGTGTATACTTTGCAATACAGAGCGACGGAGGCGACTTGCATTTGATGGAAGCCGTAGATACTGCTATATATGAAGCTATCATCAATTATATAATATGGAAGTGGCTGTTGATAAGCAATACCCCAGAGGCTCAAAAAGTGTATTTTCCTTTGTACAAAGACGCAATGGGGCAGATGAAAGACGGAGTGCGTAAGTTGGCGTGCTTTGCGATAGGACAAGTAACAAGACATATATATTAAAAGCAACTATAATTTTTATGTTAGAAATCAAGAAACTTGGGGAAAAGACGATACGTATAGCGGACACAGCGACAGGACGGAGCTATACGGGAAGTGCAACGTATAAGGCGAGCAGTGTGGGCGGTGATACCGTCTGCTTGCAGTCGATATACGAGGACAATGAGCCGGTGTTTGTGGCACGTGTGGCAGACATCACGATAGACGGAGCGGCACAGACGGACATAAGTGCGTGTATGGTGGCACTTAATGCTTTCATCGGGTCTTTTAAGGGGGCAGTTGCCGGTGGCGGCAGCGTAAGTCCCGCTTTGGGGGATTGGGTAATTAAGGTAAAAACCTCGACGACACCTATTGAATTAACAGAAGAGCAGGCGAATGAGTTGTGCAATTTGTTAGAGACGTTTAATAGTTCGAGGTTTCTGTTTAGCGGATGTAAATTGTCGGGGCGAGTGGTACTGAAAAAGGTAAATAAGTTGCTGTCGGAAGCTGTCTATTTGTTTCAAAATAGCTTAATAGAAACTTTGGAGTTTCCCGAACTGACAGAAATACATCCTAACAGTAACTTGGGGTTTGCGGCGACAAACTGCAATAAATTGAAAGAGATAGTTTTTCCGAAGTTATCTAAAATTCCTAATGGTAAGCTATGGAGTGCTTTTTCGGACAGCCCTATTCTTACTAAGGCGACAGTACATTCGGCTCTCATTACGGTAGGGGGAGGCTCTGTTGGGGCGTTGTATAGTGCTCCTAACATTACAGACTTGACTATCACGACGAAGATAACGGCAGGCTCGGAACTGCGACAACAAAGAAATCTATCGTCTGCGTCGGTATTGCACGTATTGCAGCAGCTTGATACGGCTACGACGGGTAAGTTTATGGAGTTCGGCGACATTAAGATAGCAGCAACTGACCCGCTGAAAGCACAGATACAGGCGGCAATAGACGCACGGACAAATTGGACTATCACCGGTATAACATTGTTGTAGGACAAGACTATGAAGAAGCAAAATCAGGGACAATGTGAGCCGCCGAAGTGGTACGGAGCACCAACACCAGAGCGGATAAGGCTCGAAGAGGTGGCAGGCAAGTGGTGGTATTGCGAAGTATTGGGCATATACGCACACAACGGCTATCTTGCTACTTGCGAATGTTCGACGGGTTGGGTGCTTGTACCAAACGCCGTAAAAGAGGCGGACGAGGCTCGAAAACTGAAAGAGATGGAAGATAAATACAGTATAAAAGAAGACGAATACGATATAATAACTAACAAATGATTGATAACAAATGATTTACATTACAGATTTTAACGAGTTGATTTATAGGTTTGTGCCACAGATGTTGATGTTTGTCGGGTGCTTTTTGGCTGTTACAGTCTTCATCATCGGAGACTATTATAGCGGTACAACTAAGGCACGTATGGCGGGTGAGAAGATATTGAGTGAGGGAATGCGACGTACGATTACGAAAGCTGTGAGGTATATCACCGTATTGTTCGGGTGCAATCTTATAGACCTTGTACAAATGCTTGCAATACACGTCATTAACACGGAAAACGACAAACACTTTTTTGTAGTACCTATCTTTTCGATAGTGGCGACACTGTTCAATTGTTACGTCGAATATAAGTCTATTCGGGAGAGCTACGAGGACAAGCGTAAGCGATTTGAAAAAGAGGCTCTTACTGATATAGGTAAGGCTGTTGATTACATCATACAGAAGAAGCACGAATTAGAGAGTATAAACGATTGATTTTCTGTTTACAAAGAAAAGAAAAAACAATGGACAAAAAAGACTTAATGCCAAAAATAAGCGAACATATTACATACGCAGAGGCAACGGCAAGCAACAAGGCAAAGCAGCTCGGCATATCGAACACACCGAACGAGCGTGAACTTCGGGCAATGAAGCTACTTGCGGAGAAGGTGTTTGAGCCGTTACGCAAATGGTATGGCAAGCCGATACAAATAACAAGTTTCTTTCGCTCAGCGAAGATAAATAGGGCTATCGGGGGTAGTGCTACGAGCCAACATTCTTTGGGGCAAGCTATTGACATAGATACAGTTAGCGACAATAAAAAGTTATTCGATTATATCAAGGACAATCTAACATTTGACCAATTGATATGGGAGTACGGTACGGACGCTAATCCTGATTGGGTGCACGTAAGCTACTCGGAGGTACGCAACAGGAAGCAAGTGCTAAGAGCAGTAAGGAAAAATGGCAAAACAATCTATTTGCCGTATAAATGAGAGAGTAAACTATATGCAAGAAGAAAGAACTAATCAAAAAAGGAGAGACAAAGCAATGAAACATAATCTTTTAGTATTCCATAATTTACTGATTTTTATTTTGGTTTCGGTTGTAATGGGTTGTACGGTAAAACGCACAACCCAAACCGAGATTAAATCGAAGGTAGATTATTCGGAGATAACCGACGAGTTGAAGACGCAACGGACACAGCTCGACAAGGTTACCGAGACGATGAGCAAGACGAAAGAGCAGATTGCCGAATGGCTTAATGAAAATATCGACTACGAGGAACAGAAGTACGACAGTCTTGGCAGACTGATAAGTACGATAAAGCAGACTACAAGCCGCAACGGAGGAACTAATGTGGTAAAGCAAGGCGATACGTACATATACGAGGGCGTAACAGTGCAGCAAGTGGATAGCATAGTATCGGCACAGATGAAGCGGCTGAGGTCTGAATTGGAGGCTAAGAATATGGAAAAGAAAGATAGCAGGACAAGTTTATTAAGTGGGGCTATCGCATCGATAAAGTATATTCTTATACTATTGGCACTTATATTTGTATCATACAAAATATGGGTGTCGTACGGCAAGCCTAACCTTTGGCGAAAGTTCGCGGATTGGATAAAGCGATTGTTTTTTAGGAGGTAGAGGAAAATGAAAGAAGGCAGGTCGGTAAACATAGAGCTGAGAGGCATATCAAGGAATGGTAGTGCCGGAATGCAGACAGACGGATGTATGGATGAAATCATCAATCTGCGGCAGGAGGCTGGTACGTTACGACCTGTGGGAGCTTATTCGAGTTTGGAAAAATACATAGATGTGTCGGGCTACGATAAGGTATTTGTCCACACTACAGCGATATGGAAGAATTATCTTGGAGTGCGAGGGAAAGACGATAGTTATAGACTTGAATATTTTGCTACCGGCAGAGATAATGCCATATTTCCAATAACGCCACAGAATATAGGAGATTGCGGTAGCAAGGATGTAGAGTTTAACCAAGTGGGTAATATCGCAATATTATGTGGTGAAAATACGTACTTCTGCTTAAGGTATGATTTTAAGAAAAGGAGATATATCCGCATAAGTAACGACTTCAATGGGCAAGATGAAGATACAATATTGCCGCCTAACTTAGATATACGGTTTAGAGTAGATATTAATAGCTATTCTCCGTATGGGGCGGATATACCTGAACCGATAATAACAGTATGCCAGACAGGCAAAGACTCTCGAAACTCATCGGAGAATGAGCGTATAGATAGCAGTAAACTGACAATGCAGCGATTGCTGAAAAAGGAGCGTGAACTTGGACGTCTAAAGGGTTTTTTTAAATTAATATATGCATACGAACTATTTGACGGCAGCTATATATTGCAAAGCCAACCTATACTAATGCCACAGGCTAACGACAAGTGCGTGAGATGGAGTAGTGGAAAACTGAACTATCTTACCGACGATGCGGTGTGGTATCAGAGTTTTATGGAGAATTTAGAAGCATCGGAGAACGATGTCGGTATACGAAATTATAGTTATCAAGGGTGGACAGAATACAATGAAGGTGACAATAATATATATTATCGTCCGCGAAGTCCACGAAGGAATACGCCGTATTCATTATCCTCACACCACACAGACTATACCCCTAATTTGTTTTGTGGTATTCGGAGGACAGATACTCATTTGGCAATAAGCTATTCCAATAGGCTTCAATATAAGGTAGCAAACGGCATATCGTCAGAATATAAAGATATATTCAAGGGAGTATCGGTATTCATTACGAGAGAAGTGTATGGTTATGATACGGGCAGCAATCCTAATGTAGTGGAGATGTCTAATTTCGGAGACACAGGGACAAAATATAAGACCTTATACTTTAAGCCTAAGACAGATGCAGAGATAATAAGAGAGCTGGAAGAGAATGGAATATACTATAAGGTGGCGAGCATAGAGTTCGATAAGCTGCAATCGCCCACAAAAGAGTGGGTCGACATCGATTTGAAGAGCAATAAGGTATTGGCTAACTTGGAGGCACAAGATAGATTGCGAGTATCGGAAGACGAACGGAAGAGCTATATGCCTAAGACATCGTTTACTTATAATGGCAGGCTGCATATAGCCGACTATCGTAACATTGCATTCAGGGGCTTTCCTCTAAATTATTTTTACAACGAAGAGGGTAGAGGACAGTTCGAGACAAAAATCAATACTATATGGAGACATAAGGTAGGTAATGATGCGCGAGAAGAGTGGAGAGAGGGCAACTATCCTATGATAAGTGTAGAGGTAGATTTGGAGACAAAAACAGACGATATCAAGGTGGTAAGATATGAGAAAGTACCTCTGATAAGTCGTGGTTTTATATCTACACATAATTTTTTGAATGATATATCGATACACTTGGGGGTAATAAACGAAAATGCAGGTGTAAATACGTATTCTCTCAATCCTATTATATCGTATCCAGATAGCAGGGCAAAAAAAGTAACCATCACTATACAGGAACATAGAGACGGTCATAATTATCTGAATAGGCTCGAACTCCCATTGAAGGAAGATAGTATGAATAACTATGCATACTACATATCGCCAGACCTAAAACCGATAGACATATCTGTAAATACTGTTGGGACAGCTACTCCTATGAGTTTGCCCAAGAGTAATTTCGGAACGGATATCGAGCGTAATATGCTCAAGGTAAGCCAAACAGATAACCCACTATACTTTCCGCTATCTAATACATATAGAGTAGGTAGTGGAAGAATAATAAAGCTGATGTCGAATACGGTGTCTGTTGGAGAAGGCCAGACAGGTGCAGCTCCTCTTATGGTATTTTGCAGTGATGGTATATGGGCATTGATGGTTGACTCAAGCGGACAGGTAGCATACACTAACTCACGCCCTATAAGCAGAGATATCCTTAATAATAGAGAAAACGCCAAGAATGTATCAGGAGGTATAGTCTTTGCTACAGATAGAGGTCTTATGCTATTGAATGGGGCTGATGTAACAGAGATAGGCGAGGCGGTAGAAGGTAGAGTGTCGCGACACTTTGAGAGTAGTCCAAGTGCAGAGAAGCTGTTGTACGCAAGGGAACTCTACGATAACGAGAAAAGCGTGAGACTTCTGAAATCGATAGACCTAACAGAGTTCAAGGATTATCTGAAAGATATACGTATGGGGTATAACTACAATAAGCAGGAACTGATAGTAGCTAATCCCCAAAAAGATTATTACTATGTATTGTCGGCTGCAGGCAGATGGTACAAACATAGTGGGAAAATAAAATTCTTTGTGGAAGATTATCCAAACACCTATATATGCACAGCCAATAAGCTGCTTAACATTGGACGAGAAGATGGCAATACTTCGGAGACGGGTTTTGTTACGAGGGCTATGAGGCTTGGAGGACAGACCCTCAAACGGCTGACACGAGTAATACTTAGAGGGTGGTTTGGCGTGGAGAGGGAGAACTGGATAAACGATATCGACTGCAGGGATATAAATATGACTCCTAAGACAGATGGTAGTATAGACTTGCGACGACCGAGCATAAGCAGAATAAAACTAAAGCCTAATAAAGCTTCCATAATCGAGATAGAAAACACAGAAGAACAACCGCGGCGAGTAACTAAGACGTTGGATATATCGGTAGAAAGCAGTCTGAAATATTCATATTCGGGTAAAGGTGATATAAAGGTAGTGGGAGAGCTATACTTTCCCCAAGAGAGGTATTATGATCTATTTGCCGAAGAGGGTGATAGTATAGTAGAAGTGGCAGTGAAACTTAAATATGCCATATCGTCGTACAAAGATGGGTTCAAAAACCTTACCGTTAATGGTATGGATAGACGTACGTATACCATCTATATAAACTATGCTAACTGCGGCACTCTGGATGAGAGTAGAATATCTTTTCGGTCGGTAACGGGCGATAGTTGGTATTCGGGCATCGATGAAGCATACGATAAGAATTTTGAAAGAATAGAAGGTAAGAGGTGGCGACAAATAGGAGAAAAAAGCATAGAGATAACCGACACTGTGATTGGGACTGTAGGTAGTCCTTTGGTGCAAAATATAGGGGCTATACCCTATGTGAGATTTCCTATTGATATAGAGATACCACGAGGAGAGGCGACCGAACCTGTATTTATGAAGGCAGGTAAAGACATTTCGGTAGAGAGTGAGGGAGTAGAGGCTGCAATAAATAGTATTTTTTTGAAGAATAACACTTATTATACTTTCAGAGTGCCTACAAGTAATAATCTATCGGATGGAAATGGACTACGACTGGAACGAATGTCGATAGATGATTTAGTTAGATCAATGAATAGCGGACAGGATGGTATATTAAGTACATTGCAACTGCCTTCAAAAGATAAATTATTGGCGGATGTAGGTAGGAAATTATTGGGTAGATACGATGTATACAATGTTATGTGGACAGAAGGAGGGTATACTATACCATATGTTACCCTATTGGAAGAGATAAGGGCGGGTAAATACTCAAACGAGTACAAAATAAAAGACACGACAATGCTTCTTGAGGAAGACAAGGTATATTGTCTGAAAACGCTCGATGGAGATAGATATACATTCATTAATGACATAGGAGACCATACAATTCAGTATTCTCGCCTACTGGAGAGCATAAAAAGTGGTAGTTATCCTATGTATGATGAGGATGGTGCTATTCCCGAAAAAGTTTACCTACGCAAGGGCAGATGTGTAGAGGTAGTAGACGGACGGACGGGGAATAGTATAGGTGATGGTTTTATGTATACTGGAGAGACCGGTAGTGTGTCGAGCAAATATATACTTGAGATGACGCAACCGAATAATCCTGACAAGACACCAATTCCATACATCAATAGTGAGTATATATTGCGTATCAAGAATAATAGCAAAATATTGGTACAGACAGACAGGGGTTCTTGGAGGATAGTATTCAGAGAATCTCCGTCGGATAAGCCATATATTGATATATCTGCCTTACAGCTCATAAACAATATAACCTTAAAGAAGTATGAATTTATTTCTGATTACGACAAAAGCCATCCTATCTTTCTGAGAGAGGGGGCTACGAGATTGATTACCAGAGATGGTGTTGTTTATGAGGTAGATTATGTGGGAGATAGCCCTATACCGTATGATAAGCTAATTCAAAATTTAGAGGCGGGGAAATATGCTATCATATCACCGCAAACACAACGCTATGCAGGTCTGTATGTGTATGGAAGCTATGACGGCAAGCAATGGGTATTGCTCGGCAGGATAGAGAGGACAGGAGAATTTAGAGACTTGGGGTGCTTGGTAGAGCGTAACGATTGCAAATATTACAAGGTTATGTTTTTTGGCAACCTTAATATTAATAGCGAAATAGATTATTTAGAGGTACAAGGTGGCGATACTTTGTATGGAGAAAAAATAAGATAGCGATTATGGAAAAAAAAGATACAAAGACTCAAAAGAAACCTGGACCTCCGAAGGGGGTAACAAACAACCCCAAAGGCAGACCGAAAGGGATACCCAACAAATTGACCAAAGAGAGCAAGGAAATATTGCTGCATATTTTTGAGACACTATCTGATGTGATAGTGTCTGAGTATCTAAACATAGATAAAGTAAAGAGCCTACCGCCTGAAGTGCTATTGGAATTTTATATAAAGATAATACCATATCTAATACCAAAAGCTGAGGCGAAGACAGATGATACAAAGAACAATGTAAGTATACAGTTCGATAGGTTACTGACAAGTTTCGGGGTGCGGAGCGAACTACCTCAATAATCGGAGATAACTTGCCATACCGCTTCGTTCATTCGGTCTATAACGGAGAAATCTTTTTTGATGTATCCCATAGTAACCTTATGTGCCGATGTGTGATTTAGAGCGAAAGCGATTTGCTCTGTAGAAAATCCACAGACGTTTTGAGCTATTGTAGCCCACGAGTGTCGGAATACATAAGTAGTAACCTTAGGTAGATTGTATCGAGTACATACGGACAATAATCCTTTGTTTATGGCAGTAGAGAAGTAGTCGGGCGTATGGTATTGTTCGGCGAAGTTGAAGAGGTGATCCTTACCCTTATAGACATCAATCAAATATCGTATATGCTCGGGTATAGCAATCTCGATATAAGCCTTGTCGGGTCTTGTGCTTTTTGTCTTTGCACGGTTGTAGCATAGTTTGTCTCCTTTTAGACAAGAAGTATCCATCTTATAAAGGTCGACCGTATTGATGCCCGCCAGAGATATAATCATAAGACAGACATCGATAGCTAACTGTTCGCGGGTATATATTGGAGTCGCGGACAAAATCTGTTTTATAACATCTGGACCTACTGCTCTGGGTTCGGGTACATCTACTTTGGGTATCTTTACTGCCCTGAATGGCTGATGTGGTATTTTTATAATATTCTTATCGTAGTCGTTATATTCGAGACAGCCCTCCTCAAAGAGTTTCTGAATGCAGATAGGATACATATTCTTTGCCCGTTTAGTATGCGAAAGAGCATCGACCCACTTGCGGATGGTAGACGAAGTAATGTCGGAGAACATAATGTCGTTTTTACCTAAGAATAGACTTAACGACCTAATGGCAGTACGATAGTTAGCAACAGATTTATCTCTGTGCTCATTATACATTTTACCGATGTACTTATCTGCAAATTTAGAGAAAGATATTCCTTGTTTATCGGAGAGTAGCAGATTCTTAATCTCTTTTGCAGTCCAAGACTCTGAGTTGTATTCGGCAAGTTTGCCTATATATTCCTTAATCTGACTGTAACAGTTGGCTAATATGATATTGTCCGTAATCTCGTTTCGCTTATTGATGTTTGACTTATGTATTAAGTATGATGTCCTAATATAGTCGGTCGTCGAACGAGCCGATATACGAATATATACAGCGTTAAATTCCTTGTTGGTCCTTGTGACTGGAGTGAAAGTAGCCATATTGAGTTTGTAATTTATTTGTAATTTTTTTTGATAAAAACAGCGAAATTATTTTCCCCTTTTCGACTACGCTAAAAAATGTGTCATAATAAAAAGCCCTGATAATAGGGCTTTCGGTGTTGTGTCCTCGCAGGGACTCGAACCCTGGACCCACTGATTAAGAGTCAGTTGCTCTACCAACTGAGCTACGAAGACAATATCCATAAAAAATGGAGTGCAAAAGTACTACTTTTTTCTCAATAACGAAAGACTTATTCTATTTTATCGAAATATAAATTACGAGGAAATAATTTAAATCTCTTTTAATCAGTGTCTTGTGCTTGTTTTTTATTGGGTTGGGAGAATGATATTTGTCGCAGTGTTATTTTTTTGTACTTTTGAACTTTAAAATAATAGTATATCATCGAATATTACTGCTAATACTCATTATATTATGAATGATACAATAAAGATATTAGATAAGACATTCAAGAAATCGATTCCTGAAGAAACTATCATATCGTCGATAGATAAGATTGCCGAAAAGATTAATACCGATCTTAGAGATGATAACCCCTTGTTTATCTCGATATTAAACGGTTCGTTTATGTTTGCTTCCGACCTTATGAAGCGTATAGACTTCCCTTGCGAAATATCGTTTGTAAAGATTGCCTCGTATCACGGCACATCTTCGTCGGGAGAAATGCTCGAACTTATCGGACTCAAAGAGAATCTAAAAGGCAGAACTATAGTGGTGGTCGAAGATTTGGTAGATTCGGGGCAAACTATGTCGAAAGTGCTTGAGATAGTGCAAAATAGAGGTGCGGGAAAAATACGCATCGCCACACTGTTTTTCAAACCCGGAGCCATACAACACAATATTTCGCTCGACTATGTGGCTATGGAGATTCCCAATGACTTTATAGTGGGATATGGTCTTGATTACGACGGATATGGACGTAATCTAAGAGATATTTATACTGTTGTCGAATAAAAAACTGATATCCAATGAAAAAGCCTGTAAAAATCACACTCGTATCACTCGGTTCGGTTTTAGCTATATTGTTGATAGCTATTACTATAGTCGTTTGGTTCGTATTTACGCCACAACGACTTACTCCAATTGTAAGAGATATCTTACAGAAAAATATTCGTTGCCAATCGCAGCTCGACGAAGTAGAACTTACATTTTTTTCGACCTTCCCGAATTTCAATATAAAGATCAATCAATTTACATTAACCAACCATATACAAGGTTCTAAATCAGATACTTTGCTACATATCGATTGTCTTAAAGGTGAGGTTAATCCGATAAAGTATTTGTTCGATAATGAGTTGATAATAAATAGTATATCTCTCGAAAAAGGTTTTGTAAACCTATATACCGATAGTACGGGTAGAAGTAATTTCGATGTTTTCGCTACAGATAGTACCCAAAAGGATACGACTGAGTTCAAAATGCCTTTCGATTTTCTCGAATTACACAAAATGAGCCTTGCCGATGTTCGTATCGATTATTGCGATAAGCAATCGGGTATAAACACTCAGATAAACAACTTGGGGCTGTCGCTTGTGGCTACTATTAATCAATCGAATGGCGATATAAATCTAAACGCCGATGCTCAAGGCATAGCCTTCGAAATGCACGATTCCACTCGGTTGGAAACCGCAATGGAGGCGTTGTCTTTCAATCTGAAAGGCAATAAAAACAATAATAAAATCAATGGTAATGTACGATTGGGCATATCGGCTCTCGATGTGTTGTATGGCAATAGTGCGTTTGTAGCAAAACAAAATTTATCGGTCGACCTCCCGTTGGATATTGATATTAAGGATTTTATATTGAATCTTGGTAAGGGCGGTTTTATAGAATTTGCAAATCAAAAAATCGCTCTATCGGGATGGCTTAGCAAGCAGAATCAGGCTATCGATATGGATGTGAAAATAGAATCCGATGTGCTGCAAGTGAAAGATATTATGGCTCTTATGCCCGACAATATCAAAAAGAATTTTAGTAAAATGACCTTCGACGGCCGATTCGACCTCTCTGCCAGAGCGAAAGGTAAGATGCATGGCGATACTATCCCTAAAATATTGGCTGATATCAATATAGAAAATGCCAAATATTCGCAGAAGGGGTTGCCGTGGGCATTTCGTAATATCAACGGTCAGCTACAGGCAACGATAGACGATAAGGTATCGGACCTTAAAATCAATCGGTTGAAGCTTAGTTTCGGTAAATCGTCGGTGGTAGCAAACGGTTCGATAAACGACCTTACCGGACGACAAATGTGCTACATAGCTCTTAATGGTAACCTCAATTTCGATGATTTGAAATCGTATCTTCCGCAAACTGCTGTAATACACGGCGATGCTGTAGCCAAGCTTAAAGGAGCGTTTACTTTGGACGATATCGCTGAGGTACGAATGAAAAAGATAAAACTAAACGGTAATATAGATACTAAGAATCTAACAATCAGGTACAACGACTCTACCGTGATAGAAGCCCCAAGAGCCAATATAGCCGTATCGATTCCTTCGACTCGTAAAAATCCGAAGTTTAAAGAATTGATTGAAGTAGGTATCGACCGCCCTGCCCGCCTCGATTTTGAGCAGATAGGTACGTTGAAAGCCAGAGTACACTCGCATAAGATAAATCTCGGAATATCGGACGTTACCGATAGTCGCCAACCTATGTCGGTACGTTGTAGTTACAATATACCAATGCTTGATGTAGAGAAAGATACTATCGTGGCAAAAGTAACTAATCCGCATGGTGATTTTTATATGGTGCCATCGAAACATAATAGTACGCTAAGTACATATATTATAGCTCTTGTGTCGTCGCAGCTCGATGTGGAATATGGTAAAGATGTGAGAGTTACATCGTCTAAGGTCGATTTGAATGGAAATATCACCTATGATAATACGCAGACTAATGCTTTTTTACAGTTTCTTCCTTATTGTAATATGAAAATGAACGATATAGGTGTAGAGACAAAAGAGCTGAAAGAGAAAGTACGTATGCCGATAGTAGATTTTTCGCTCACTCCCGATAATCTGACTATAAACAATAGCCGTTTTATACTTAAAAATTCCGACTTCAATCTATCAGGTAAAATAACCAATATCGATGATTATATGCGTAACGACGGTATGTTGAAAGCCGATTTATCGTTCACATCAGATATGGTCAATATCAAAGAGCTGATGGATATTGCAAGTGGGTTTGGAGCTAAAGATTCGGTTCAGAAAGAGGCACTTGCCGAAAAAGCAAAAGATGGCGACAAAGACCCGTTTATGGTTCCTTGGAATATCGATATGGTCTTGAATACCAATGTTTCGCATGGAAAGATATTTGAGACTGACATTTACGACTTGGGCGGAAAGCTTATGATCAAAGACGGTGTGCTTGTACTCGAACAGATGGGGTTCACTTGCGAGGCTGCCAAGATGCAGCTGACTTCCATATATCGCTCCGAACGGAAAAATCATCTATTTGTGGGGCTCGATTTTCATTTGCTTGATATAGAGGTAGATAAGCTGATAAAAATGATTCCGCAGATAGATACTATCGTTCCTATGTTGCGATATTTTTCGGGCAAGGGCGAGTTTCATATAGCAGCCGAGACATATCTAAAATCGAACTACGATATAAAATATTCTACCCTCAGAGGAGCTTCTGCCATTGAGGGAAAAAATCTCGTATTGCTCGATAACGAGACATTCGATAAAATGGCAAAAATGCTGATGTTCAAGAAGAGAACCAAAAACGTAGTAGATTCATTATCGGTCGAATTGACCGTATTCCGCGATGAAGTAGAGTTGTATCCTTTCCTATTCTCTATGGATAACTATCAGGTTGTGTTACAGGGGATTTACAATTTGTCACAGAACTACAAAATAAAGGCAGAAGCGATATCTCCGATAAAACTCGGAGTAGACCTTACCTCTAATAAAACAGGCGGATTGAGACTATCGAAACTCAAACTATTGAATTTGAAGTATAGTAATATGTTCAAACCCGAAAAACAAAACGCTACGCAAAGACAAATATTAGAGCTTAAGAAGATGATTTCGGATGCTCTCAAAGCTAATGTAAAGAAACAGTAGAAGTCAAAACTATATAATATCAATTACTTATGTTGAAAATAGCGATATCGGATGAGTTGCAGATTTCTAAGGATATAGAGACTCATCTGTCTCATAGCGGATTAAGCATAGACTTCAGAGATAGATCAAAATCTATTTCTTATTCCGACAGATTTCCATCGGAAATAAGGTATCTCGATAATAATCATATATTTATCTCTATAGCAAATGGATTATATGATTTGGCTATTGTGAACGACCTCTCTTTGTGTGAACAAGAAAAAGATTACGAGAAACTGTATGTTTTCGAGGAGGCTGCGTCGAGTTTATGTTTCTTTTTTGCTAATGGAGTGAAATACAAAGATGTATTGTCGCTATCAAACAAACGTATTGCAACCAATGTTCCCGAAACGGTAAAACGATATTGTAAGTCGAAACGTATTAGAGGGACTACAATTATATTCGATAAAACACCTCAAAATGCTGTCGAGCTGGGTATTGCAGATTGTTTTGTAGATCTTGTCAAGAATACGGATTCTAAGCAATACTATATGGCAGAGGTTATTATGGAGACGCATTTGGTATTGATAGCGAGTCCCAAAATAAGCCTTGAGAAGCGCCATATATTTGTGGATGAATTGATTTATCGTTTACAAGCTGTACAAAATGCACGTAATAAGATAAAAGTCGAAATCTTGTGCAGTATGGAAAATAAAAACAAACTTGTAGCCGAAATACGCAAGATAGACGAAAATATAATCGTACTCTCATCGTACGACCAACAAAAAGTTAGCATTCAGGCTGTTATGGATGAGAAGCAATTGTGGGATATCACTCACTACCTCAAAGAGATAAAAGCCGAAAAAATAATAGTTTACGATATTACCAAGATGATAATCTAAACTGTTAGTTGATAGCTAAGACTATACCACAAAACGCCTCTACGTCTACACTCATAGCCCGATGTGGACTTAATACCAACTTCATACTTCCGCCGGTCAGCAGGTCGGCAGCTTCGGTATTGTCTTGCGGGGTTATATGTAAAAAATCGAAAGCGTGTTGTGGGATAATTATTTGCAGATGTTGTTCGGTATCGGCGAAGTTAGCCACTATCAACAGCAGTTCTTCGTCGCATTTACGCAAGAAAGCAAAGCACCTCTCGGAGTTGAAGTCGGGA
>CAJPPQ010000004.1 GCA_905372605.1 Porphyromonadaceae bacterium | reverse complement strand
AGTTATAAAAATGGCTATAAATATCAGCCAGTACAATAACATCGTGCTCATATAAATTTGATTGATTTATGCTTTTGAAAATATACGAATTGCTGTTTCCGAAAAAACGATGCAAAGTTATATTTTTTTCCTTATAAACGCAAAATGTAATCTGTCGGTCTCCGTACCGAATAGCCAATAAAAATAGATTGCCTAAGTATGTTTTTGTGTATATAACAGATATTGTACATATTTGCATTCCAACTCAAAAAAAGACGATACCGCCCCCAAAACACAATAATACGTGAGGGTACAACTATATCCATTGCATTCAGACTTTCAAATGCAAGAGCAAACAAAAAAGGGCTGTCGCTATATGTTTCTCAGCGACAACCCTCTTTCTATTTATAGATTTATAGCTCTATCGAGCATAATCTATCTCTTCTTTATTACCAGACGTTCTACCAAGGTAATACTATCGGATACGATACGTACCGTATAGACTCCTTCGGCAAACGACGATACGTCTATCGATATGCTATTGTTGCCATCGGCTATAACATAACGTCCTACGGTCTTACCCATCATATCGACAACTGTCACTTCTGCAGCCCCCGACAAGCTCGGTACATCTACATTTACGACCGTATGAGCGGGGTTCGGGTAGATATTTGCGCCATAGGATGCTTCGTCTAAGTCGGTTGTCTTTAGTGTTTTGAACGTCAGTATCTCGCCTTTAGTCATAGGATACGACTTGGTAACTGCATAAGCATAGAATTGGTATTCGGTATTAATTCCAAGTCCCGTAAGATTGGCATTAGATGTCTTCTGCCAGTCTGTTTCACTCGATTTTTTGTAATACCAACCCTCTTCTAAGATAGGTTCGGTACCAATAGTAACCACCTTACGCAGTGTCGCTGCATACGTACCGATAGCCGTAGCTGCAAGTGTCTTCACTGTCGGCGGAGTATGCGACGTTGTGGTAAACTGCAATGTAGCTCCCTTATAACCATCAGAGTTGATAGCTGTCGTAGCATAAGCATAGAACTCATACTGCGTACTATGTTCTAAGGTATTGAGCAGACCGTCGGATGACATGTACCAATTGGATTCGCCCACCTTATGCCACTTCCAGCCTTCGGTCAATACCGGTTCCGACAGGTCGCCTACGACACTCTTTTTCAGAGTAGCCGAGTTCTGAGATACGTCCGTAGCCGGCTGTGTAGTAACGATAGGATGTATCGGTGCCGCTCCCGTAGTAGTGAACGACATAGTATCGCCCCTATATATCTTATTATCGGCTTCGGCATAAGCATAGAACTTATAGACGGTACCTCTTATAAGTCCGGTGATAATACTATCTGTAGTAGGTTGCCATCTTGCACCCTCGTTGTCGGCTCGGTAGAAGAAACCGTGACTTGTAACTTCCATATCGCCTTCGGATAGTATCTTATGCAGATGAGCGGTATTGTCCGTGATATTGTCGGCATCGAGAGTTTCGACCTTAGGCGGCTTAATTACAACTTCGTATACCTCGATATTATCGATATGCAAATCGATATCGGCATCGGAAGATCCGGAACCCACCGTCGACTCTGCATAGAAGGCTATCTTCACTATTTTTCCGGCGTAGTTTTCCAGAGGTATAATGATTTGATTTACTCCGTTTGTAATGTCGTTCATTACGTGGTTGCCCGTACCGTCGTTGCTCCACACGGTAGCGTTTGTTTGCGACCATGTAAGCCCTCCGTCGTCGGATATTATTACCATAAACTTATCGTCTGACCTCGCCGTTCCCGATGCCGGGGCTACACTTTCGTAGTTTGTGAGCGATACGTCGAACTTGAGATTTGAATTTTGAGGCAGTTGTATCCTTGGAGTTATCAACCACGAACTAACATCAGTACCATATATGTTTACCTTGGCTTTACCGCCCGTATTCAGACCGTAGATATTGTCGCTATAGTTCCAACCGCCACCGGTTTCGCCGAATTTCGCTCCGCCGAATATATTGGAAGCCTTAGCATGATACTTCTGCCAACAGTCGGGTGGGAATTCGTATGAGATGCCGCTGAAGTCTTCTTTGAACGGTAATGTCCTTGCCACACAAGGTGTTGCAAACGACTTCGTCAATGTCCAGAAACTTGAGTCGGTAGCCGAACATATAGACTTTATCCTCAATTCATAAGCAGTCTGTGGCGATAAACCTCTTATAGTATCTGTCGGCATGCCCGATACGTTTTGAGTATTCCACGTAGCAGAACCTCTTTCTCTATACTGCAATACCCAAGCCGATTCGTGACCACCTGCCGACCAGTTTACTACGACTGTTTTAGCGGTAGGATCGTCGGTCGGTTCGATAGTAACCGTATTTATATTAGGCTTCCGACAGGTTGGAGACTTATATATAGAGAGGTTGTCGATACCATACTGTCTATTATCGTTGGTACTCGACACGGTCTGACGGAATGCAATATAGTGCTTACCGTTAGGTGCAGAGGCAAGCGATAAATTCAATCTCTCGAATTGTTCATCTTTAGTTATAAGAGGAGTAATATCGTGTACGGCAACAAATGTGCTCGGATTGCGTGGGTCTGAGACAACACCGAGTTCCAACTGACCCGACTTAGACGCCGACTCTCTGAAGACAGAGAATTCTACCTCTATGTTATTCATATTTTCGATATACTCTCCTGTAGATATTATCTGATTAGACTTTCCGGTAAATACCAATATTCCATTGTCGGGATCATTAGTATTACTCTTGACATAAGGAGATGTGTTTCCAATTTCGTCGGTATAAGGAAGAGTTCTCGTCCAGCATTCGGGTATCGTACGTATGTACTGATCGAAGTTGTATGTAACCTGCGTATTACCTATCGCCTGCGGCAGACAGTAGGTGTGGAACATATATCTCGCCCAACTGCTATATGTAGTACCGCCCGAGCACACGGCTTTGACTCTCACCTGATAATCGGTATTCGGCATAAGACCGCTGAAAGAATAAGCCGTATCGGTAAGCGTCCGACTTGTCCAAGCTACGTCGGAAGCTCGTCTGTACTCGAGTATCCACGAGGTCTCGTTGCTACCTTTGCGCCAATGTATCCGAGCCGAATCGGTAGTGATAGTATCCAAGACTATATTCGAAGGTGGATTGCAGTTGAATCCAACGATAGAGATATTATCGACCGACATAGTCGGAGTAGTCGGCTGCAGGTAGGTATTTATCCACATAAATACAAGCTTCTTTCTCGTACCGGCAAACGACGACGGCAATGTATCTTGGAATGTAGTCCAATCTAACTTCTGCATAAATCTATTGCCGAGTCGATATGCTCCCGGTGTTTTTATCCAAGGATCGTTCGAAGTAACATTCCAGGTAGTAGGTAGTTTTGCCGTATCGGGTACGATATATACTTGCATCTGGTGATAATAAACTGTCTGGAAAATACCATAAAAATTTCCCTTACCTTTCCAATCGAACGATATAGCGAATTTCGGGCTATTGTCGAAATCGACAGTCACGTATGCCATCGAATGCGATTCGGCATTACCATACTCGGCCGTAACACCTTTATCTTTCGATATGTACATCGATTTGCCACCATTGCCTACGGCAGAGCCTATACTCCAAGTATTGGTATTTTCTTCGGCACTCCAAGTAACCATCTCGGGTACTGCTCCGTCGAAATCTTGGTCGTAAGGTAGATGTACGATAGTAGCCTTCGTCTTGAACTCTCCGTAAATCCACGGCGACTTATCGCTTGCACTGCATACAGCCCTTACTGCTACATAATAATCAGTATTAGCTGCCAGCGAAGTAGCATTGTATGCAGTAGATGTTACTCTTACCGAGTTAGATGTATCCATTGGAGTAGTCGATACCACTACGTCCCACGATGTTTCGGTACCACCGGCTGTCCAAGCTATATCGGCACTCGACGAACTTATATTGCTTGCAGCAATATCTTTTACGTAGCGGCAAGTAAGCGGGTCTACCACACTGAGAGTGTAGTCTTCTACCGTACCGCCATATTGCGAGTAACAAGGATAAGGATCGCTATAAGTACTCATTATCCTCATACGATATTTACCGTTTATCACTGAGGCAGGTATTGCGAAAGTAGCTCTATAAGTATGTGAACCGTTAGTTATTTTTTCTTTCAGATAAACTTGTTCACCTGCATCGTCGAAGTCGTAATCTTTGTTCCAATCGACATATACACATAACTTATATTCGGTAGAATTTACCGATACGGAAACATTTACATCTACCGAATCGCCACGATTTACACTACCCTCCATAGCCGAGTAGTCGCCATAATTGTCGTTTTCTTGATCGGTAATATTATCTACCATCTTGGCGATACCGTATTTTACTCTGAAAATACCTCTTACATCCAGATTGGTAGGAGTAGCTCTACAATATTTTGTAGAGAATATACCAAGTATCCAAGCGCTTGTATCGTTACTACAACTTGTAGTCCTTAGCCAGATATTATAGTTTTTACCTTTTTCGAGTCCCGATAGACTAATGTGGTCTGTAGTAACGTTTACCTTAGGCAAAGAGTCGGGAGGATTAGATGATATTTTCGTATTCATAGCCAGTACATACTGCCACGCCGTAGCCGAAGCCTCGTGTGCGAATGTAACTGTGGCAGAGTCTGTCGTAGCACCTGCTATGGGACTTATGTTCAACGAAGTAGGAGCCAGACACGATGCCAAAGGTTCTATAACTACATCGTCAAGATAGTAAGGATAGTAATCTGTCTGCGATACCGTACCTACATTGCCGTATCTGAAAGCGATATAACGATTATTGCCATTATCGGCTACTCCCTTGAAATACACTGTTTTCGGCATAGAAATATTATATCTATTGTCGTTGAACGAGGCTACGGATGTGAATGTAGTACTATCGTGTGGATCAGACATATATCCTACTTGGAATATACCGCATCTTGAATGCCCTTTCGTAAGGTTGAAATTCAGTTGGAACATATTGAGAGCCGTATCCAGCTCGTTCGATACCAAATACTGAGGCATTTCACCTAAGAACTTTATGGCTTTGCTCTCAATTCTATCGTAAGTACCAGGTTCTACCACAAAAGGATATTGCATAGACTTCGATAACCTATTCCAGCAATCTGGTATGGTTCCTTCGGATAATGAGTTGAAATCTTCGTTTATGGAAGCCTGCCGTGCACACGGAGTAATAAAATACAGCGGATAGAGCGACCAGTCGCCGTATGTACCTGCTCCGCATTCGCTTCGCATCCAGAGTTTATATTTTGTATTCGGAGTAAGTCCGGTAAGTTTTATCGTACCGCCGCTGGCAGTTGCAGGTAGTGTCGATGGCTGGTCTTCCGAAGCGAGTCCCAAAGCATATTGTTGTCCGGTAGTACCAGGTAGCGGTAGATAAGTTATCGTAGCCGAATCGGGCATCAGCGATGTTACTTTGAGTTGACCCGGAGGCAGACACGCAGGAGCGAGTTTCACCGATACCGAGTCTAACCAATAAGAAGCATACGAATTAAACTCTTCGTTATCGACTTTACCGTATCTGAATGCAATATAGCGGTTGTTGCCATTGTCTACTACATCGTTGAATATTACTCGTTTGGGTAACATTTTTTTGTAGTTAACATCATTGAACGAAACAACAGGCACAAATGTACTTTTATCGTCTTTATCGGTCATATAGCCCACTTGGAAAATACCGGACTCTTTCTTTTCTTTAGCAAGCAAGAAATCGAGCTGTAAAGTATTGAGTGGTACACCGAAAGTGGGTAGTACCAAATATTGAGGAGTTGAATAATAGAATCTTATTGCCTTAGTCGATACTCCGTTTACCGTATCGCGTTCGACTACTCCCGGATAGCTTTCTTGTGTCGATAATTTACCCCAACACTCGGGCAACATACCTTCTTCGATAGATTCGAAGTTTTCCAGAATATTCACCGCTCCCGTCAAAGGGTTGCAATCGGTCTTAAATACCACTGCATCTGTCCATCTGCCGAATACTCCGGGCGAACATACCGTGCGCAGCCATACTCTGTAAGTGGTGTTGGCTGTAAGCCCTGTAATGAGATGCGTACTATCGGTGATAGTTGTCGGAGTCAGTGTCGACGGGTCGACGATAGTAGTATTGCTTGTAATCGCATACTGCCACGAAGTCTGTGGCTCGGTGGTAGAGAAAGATATTTGGGCTTCGGTAGCTTTTATATTTTTTACCACTGTACCGACAGGCTGCAGGCAAGTATATGGATATACTCCGAAATTATCGACATAATATGATAAATAGGTTCCTCCATTTGCTCTCGCACGCATAGCCAAATACTTATGGGTAGCCGGCACTGTATTGGGAATACGCAACGAATAGTAAGTCCATATATTTTTAGTAGAAGCCATACTACCGATAGTTACAAATGTCGATGAATCAGTTACATCCGACATTACTCCCACCTCGAAAGTAGAGGGTTGAGAGGGATAGTAGTTTCTGAGATAGAATCCCAATTCCTTACCGGCCAGAGAGTACGAAAATTTCGGACTTGCAGCTATAAGTACCGGACAACTACTACTACTTTCCGTATAAAAATGTAAGCCTTTACCCTCGTAGCCGAAATTGGAAACTTGCGGGTATCGGTCTTCTCCCGAAGAACAGGTAGTAACTCTTGTCCAGCAAATAGGATTATCGGAGTCGTCGGAGTCGGGGTCTGAGAATGTTTCTACCCATTGGGGAGTAGAGACTTCGCTGCAGAGAGTTCTAAACCAATAGTTTGCCCACTGACTGTATTCTCCTCCGCTGCAATCGGCTTTTATCCTAATATAATACTTCGTCCCCCACATAAGCCCTGACAGACTCAACGAGCGGTTGCCCGTTACGGTCTGCTGCACAGCTCCTTCGAAAGTAGGAGAAGTCGAATATTCTACTACCCAAGAGGTAGCACTTCCCATCTCTGTCCATGATATATCGGCAGAGTTGATAGTAATATTGTTAGCATTGATACTATCAGGAATGGCACAATTGCTCACACATACATTAGCGCCTCGTATATCGTCTAATAGTACGCTCAAACCGTTTGTATCTACCACCTGAAATGCCACATATATCTCATTGTCTGCATAAGGCGACAAATCTACCCTGTGTCGTACCCAATTCGTAGTGAAGGTATCCGGGGTGATTGTAGTCATTCCACTCAGTGTAAGAGGTGTGTCGTGGAAGTCGGCTGTATCGTTGGTAGCAGTAGAAACTTTTATCTTCAAATAAGTATGACTATTTGGGTATACATAGTCGGATTTCACCGAAAAGGTAAGGCTATCGCCTGCAATAGGATACATTTTGGGAGTGATAAGCCAGTTTTCGTGTCCTGAGTTTGCCCATTGCACAAGTGCACTTGCTCTACCCATCGTAGAATAATCGTCATTGGTAACTCTTTTCCAATCTGAGGTACCACGGATATGTTTCACCGTCCACCCGTTAGGAGGAAAAACGTCTCTTTCGAACCCCTCCGACAATGGTACGCCGTCATTACCCACAATCTTGATATTGTCTATAAATACACGAGGTTCGACATTGCTATCGGCAGTAGTAGATACAACTAACGGCGTAGGTACCGTCTGAGCAATGAAAAAAATATCGTACCTCAGCATATCGTCTGCTGTGATAGGCCAGCCATGTCCGATAGCGGGCAAGTCGATAGTACGACTCTGACTGCCATAGGTTAAGGTTAATTTGGCTGGTGAAGGTGTCGTGGCTATCCAAGCCGCAGCGTCGAACTGCACCTCCACAAACCGAACCCCGACGGCATTTATCGGGTCTGTAGTAAAGCTACCCATCTCTGCCACATCGCCAAGACGAATTGCTCCCCCTGCCTGATATGCTCTATGGGCAGAAGTTATACCGGGCAGTGTTCCTGACACCATAGCGGTAGGACTCCCCGTTTCGGAAAGCATATTGCCCGCCGAAAGAGCCGAAAAGTCTTGGATGTAAGGTAACGTCAAATTCTGTGCCTGCAGCCCGATAACCGCACAAAGCACAAGAAACAGTAAAAAAGTAAGCCTTTTCATACCATAAAAATTTAGTTAGTAAAAAAATTATATAATCAATAATTATTAAGTCCAATTCTCTTATTTTTGGGATGACAAATATGACTATTTTTTATCTGTTTTCCAAACATAGAAAATAAGTATCGCCTATTTTTAACATTCCAATTCATTAAAAATCGACAAAAAGCACGATTAACTAAATTCTTGCCGTTTTAAATTTGTTATTACGTTAAATATTTGATTAATTTTGCAGCGTAGAAATAATTCAAATATCAACTCAAAAAACACAATGGATAATAATAATAATATGTTGGCTCTCGAAGAGAGAATAGTAACCGTACTAAAAACCGTCTACGACCCCGAAATACCTGTCGATGTCTACAATTTAGGACTAATCTACGATGTTGACTGCGGAACAGACGGAAATATAGTAATCACTATGACGTTGACTGCACCAAATTGCCCGATGGCAGACTTCATACTCGAAGATGTACAACAGAAAATATCGGCTCTCGACGGTGTAAAATCGGTAGAAATAAAACTCGTATTCGACCCCGAATGGAACAAAGATATGATGAGCGAAGAGGCAAAGCTCGAACTTGGTCTGCTATAATTGTTTGCTATCATATCACGAAACAATTTCATACTCACTACGTAATGTCGATAAAAGAAATCTCTTGTACTGCAACACAAAAAATATATCGTTTTGCAACAGCAATATCGATATTGCTATTCTGCATGCAGTGTACTCATAATAAGCCTATTGCTCACGGTACTATCAGCGATAGGCAAATGACACCTTCGCTAACGGCTATCGATATAAGCACCGTAATATCTGACTCGGGTATTACACGCTATCGTATTACTACCCCCAAAATGCTGATATTCGACAAGGCGGAGCGTAGCAATTGGCTATTTCCTAAGGGTTTGCATTTCGAGCGGTTCAATGAGCGGTACGAAGCAGACGCGAGTGTCGACTGCCGTTGGGCGATATACTACGATCTAGAGCGGCGATGGATACTCAAAGATAGCGTGCGGTGTACCAATATTTCGGGCGAAACTTTCGAGACGAATCAACTCAATTGGGACGAAGCAAATCAAAGGATATATTCCGACTCGCCTATACGTATCACAAGATCGACCATGATAATAAACGGTATCGGATTCGAGTCGAATCAGATTATGACCCGATACAGAATCAATAAGATAACGGGCGTATTACCTATCGATACCGACGACTCAGACGACTCCAACAACGACCAATAACAACTTCGGTTACAGCCTCGTATCTGCTCCCCACATCAATTTGCTACGAAGGGTCTTGAAAAACGTATGTCCCTCGGGCTGAATGCTTGTAATGCTATATTCCGACTTCTTTACCGTGATACTAGTACTATCTGGCAGATGCATCGAATAGCCGTCGACGGCTATCTGATAACTCTCGGCACACGACTTTACACGTATCTCTATCGTACAGTCGTCTCTTACTATGAGCGGGCGTACGGTAAGCGAGTGGGGGGCTATGGGCGATATGATAAAATCTGCCGAATCGGGCGATACTATCGGACCGCCCACACTCAGCGAGTAGGCAGTAGAGCCGGTAGGAGTCGATACCAACAGACCATCGGATTTATAACTGTTTACAAACTCACCGTCGACGTATAAGTCGAGCGTAAGCATAGAGCAGGTGTCGCCTCTCAGTACGGCTACTTCGTTCAGAACCGTACGGGCAGATTCTGTGCCGTCCGAAAACCTTACGTCGAGCATTACACGCGATTCTGTCGTGTAACGTCCTTTGACGACATCGAGCAAAACCGACTCTATCTCCGATGTCGATACGTCGGCAAGGAAGCCCAAGTGTCCTGCGTTGATACCGAGTATGGGGATATTTTTTCGGGCTAATGTATGAGATGTAACTAAATAAGTGCCATCTCCACCGAATGATATAGCCATATCTGCCTCTATATCATCCGATGACACAACGCTTACCTCGGGTATCGACACTCTATTACCGATATATCTCCAAAATGACTCTTCGATCAATACATCCACACCATTCTTCAGTAGGATCTCTATTACGTCTACCAACGAACGATCGTAACGCTGCTCGTAAGAGGTGCCTAAAATTGCTATTTTCATATAAGAAATTTGTTTTTTTCTATAAAAGTATCACTTTGCAAAAACAACTCCCCGATACTGTGCCTTGCGGGGCATGGTCGAAGATACCGTATATCGTAGAACCCGAGCCCGACATAGCTGCATATACGGCTCCAAGTCTGTACATTTCGTCTTTCATACTACTTAGTATCGGGTATCGGGCAAAGATATTCTTCTCGAAAGCGTTTGTTATCGTATCTCGCCATGTATCGAGCGGCTGTAATACCGCCTGCCGTAAGTCTACCTCCGACCGACGTACGACCACACCGCCGTATGCATCTCCGGTACCGACCGAGACGGCGGGTTTTGCCAGTAACAGATATTTCCCACGCAAGTCCAGACCTATCGGAGTAAGGCATTCGCCCTTACCTTGTGCGAAGGCGGGGCGATTGCCGACGAAAAACGGACAGTCGGCTCCAAGCTGCAGGGCATACCTCTCGAGTCGCTCGTCGGAGAGCCTCAAATCAAACATCGTGTTGAGCGCTTTCAGGGTAAAAGAGGCATCGGCAGAGCCGCCACCGAGACCTGCTCCCATCGGTATCGTCTTTTTTAGATAAAAAGCCAAAGGCGGAAGCCCAAAGTCATTGTTTAGCAGCCGATAAGCTTTCACTACAAGATTATCGGCATCGTTGCCCGATATACCAAAGCCCGAAACGGTAAGCGATACCTCATCGGCTGCTACCGCCTCGAGTGCGTCGTACAGACCGTAGACGGGATAGAAGACGGTCTCTATATTGTGATAACCGTCGGCTCGCTTCTCTACTACATTGAGCCCTATATTTATTTTTGCATTTGGAAAAACAAGCATCTACCGTAGTATCCTTTTTTGTATTTTTGTGCAAAAGTAGTAAAAAACGCTCGAATAGTACAAATGCTTTACATACACATCCCTTTCTGCAAAAGCTACTGCACGTATTGCAGTTTTTTCAGAACTACGTCGCTCGACCTCAAAGAGAAATACGTCGATACACTATGCCGAGAGATAGCCCTACGACACGACTATTTGGGTAAAACATCGCTTGACACCATATATTTCGGTGGAGGTACGCCCTCGTTACTCACGGCAGACGAACTCAGCAAGATATTTTCTGCTATCGGTAAATATTTCACTATCACCGACGAAGCCGAGATAACCCTCGAATGTAATCCCGACGACATCGATGCCCGTTTCGTTGCCGACCTTAAGAGTTTTCCTATAAATCGTATAAGCATCGGCATACAGTCGTTCGACGACGAGCAACTCCGCCGCCTCAACCGTCGCCACAATAGCCGTCAAGCCGTCGATTGCGTCTGCCGACTGCAAGACAATGGCTTCGACAATATCTCTGTGGATGTAATCTATTCGTTGCCAAACCAGACACTTACCTCGCTCAGTGCAGATATAGACCAAGTTCTCAAGCTCGGGGTACAACACGTCTCGGCGTATTCGCTTACATACGAGCCAGGTACTAAGCTATTCGATATGTGGCAACGAGGCAAAGTCGAAACCATATCCGACGAAGATAGCAAACAACTATTCGACACTCTCTGCTACCGACTGCAAAATAATGGTTTTGAGCACTACGAAATATCGAATTTTGCCCTACCACACCGACGTGCCGTACACAACTCAGGATATTGGGCAGGAGCAAAGTACCTCGGCATAGGGGCGGCAGCACACTCATTCGATGGCTCTTCGAGGCAATGGAATCCGTCGGATATCGACAAATATTGCCTACAAATAGACCGTCGACGGACATTCGACGAGCGAGAAACGCTCACGTCTACAGATCGTTACAACGAATTCATATTCCTGTCGTTGCGGACGGCCGAAGGAATAGATACCGACCGTCTTGCCTTGCTTTTCGGTAGCGACGCTCGCGACTATTGTATGGCAAATGCACATAAATATATCGATGCAAAGCTACTGAAAATCACCGGCAGTCGCCTCAACCTTACACACGACGGCATTTTCGTATCCGACGGCATCATGAGCAGCCTTATGCGGTAGTGAGTATTTCTGATTATTTTTATCGGGTGGAATACGGACTGTCATAAACAAAAACGCATTTTTATATATTTTTAATACCGAAAAATTTGGTGATTGAAAAATAATTGCTATTTTTTGCCGAAAATATATTTACCGAAAAAATATGCTTACACATATTGTATGGTTTTTGATAGACTCTATTGTAAGCTGTTTCGTAACGATCGACTTACCGAGAACTGACGGTACCAAACAAGTATCGGACGTTTCGTGTGTAGCCACCCGCGAGCTACTGTCGATTGATTTCCATCGATTTATTCGCTATAAATACCTTCCTCGCTTCGGCATTGTCGCCCGCTCCGCTTAGTGCCGAAGAGGTGCTAAGAGACGGAGTAGCTTGTTCTCGCTTTTTGTGTATCAGGCTATAATTAATGCTTTTAATGAATTCGTCGAATGGAGCGAGCGGGAAAATACACAAAAAACAAAGGCCTTTGTGTGTATGCCCCATAAATACACCGTAAAAAAAAATAAGCGTAAAGAATTAAATAAGATGAAACATAATATTTTTATAAAAGTGACAAGTATTATTGCCATCACACTGGTAGCCATATTTAGCATTTGGACTATACAAGCATGCAAAGAGAATGTCCCAGATATACCAACAGGAACTACAATGGCAAAGGCGAAGATTATTAGGAAGAGTATGTGTGAAGGATTATATATAATTCAAATTTTTGAAGGCGAAGACATACCCCAAACGACATCAAATAATTCCTTTTATGCTATTAACCTTCCTGAAGAGTACAAAAAGCCTAATTTAAATATAAATATTAACTATCGTCTTCCCAAAACAAATGAAATTCCGGTATGTCCTAATATGGAAGAAGGATATACTTGCATATGTATAATTTCTATCAACCAAATCGATTAAATATTTTTTATATTATGAAAAATATAATTTTTATATTGCTGTTTATCCCTGTATCAATACTTGCACAGGTGGAATTTGCCCCGTTAGGGGCAAAATGGTATTACAATTTAGAGGCTAATGGAAACATCTTAAATAGCCATCTAAACACTATAGTAGCAGAGAACGATACGGTGATAAATGGCGTAGATTGTCGTATATTGCAACAATATCGCGATAATGTGGCGACTACTGCCAATAAAAGATATATTGTCAAGCAAGAGCAAGGTAAGGTATACTACTATTATGATAAGCAATTCCATTTACTGTTTGATTTTGATGTAAAAGAAGGAGATACTCTATTATTTACCTTTGTTTATAACAAATACTCATACGATACTATGGAATTAGTTGATACTTTTTTGTCTGCAAGGTATATCGTTACAGAAATTACAACCAATGCACAAAATCTCAAGAATATAACAACAATACCTGTAGAAGAAGACCAGATAATCGACCATCAGAATAAAATTTTACTTCCGGTTTATTCATATACTGAAAAAATTGGATTTGATCGCGATTTTATGCCGATATTGGACAACTTGGTTTATCCTACAGTCGATAACTTTCAGATGCTAAGGTGTTATAGCGATGATGCTATTTCTTATATTTCAGAAAGTTGGCAGGCATTCCATTTATCGTGTAACTACTCCGTTGTAACAACAGTAGCTAATCCTAAGGATGACACCAATATCTCAATTTTACCCAATCCATTTGCCGATATTATCAGGATAGTACTTACAGAAGAATCAATGGTAAAAATAGTAAGTCTTGATGGTCAAGAGTTTTTCAATACCAAGCTATTAGCCGGACATAATGAACTTTCTTTAAAAGACTTCCCCAAAGGGATTTATATGATTATGATTCAAGAAAAGACACAAGTGAAATATCTGAAAATTATCAAGATATAAAAAGGAAAATAGTATTTGTGTTAATCACTCTTCACTCAGGAAGATTCGGAAAACATGAGTTTACGTTAGATATAGTCGAGTATGTCAACGGACGAAAAAGAAGGTAAAGAACTCATAGGCGGCGAGACTTACGTGGTGAAACTCATCGTAAATGGTGAGACTGTAGATACTCAGCAGGTAATAAAGAATTAAAGGACAGACAAAACTATAATTAATTAACAAAAAAACAGGCTACTCATCAAAAAGGCAGCCTGTTTTTTATCTGAGATAAAAATAATAAAAAGGCACTGCTATTTGTTGAGAAAAATTCCTGAATGACAGGATTTGAGCGTTTAGAAAGTCTTTGTAATCTGCCGTCTAAAAAAGATACCTTTACAGGCGCAGCCCGCCATCAACAATCTAAACTTACTCGGATTCTAAATTGATTTGTAGAATTTTCCAATCTCAAGCAGTGCCCGAACGACTAAGTTTATTTTTCTATAATACACTTCTTATCAATTAGTTTTCGTCAAAACTAACATCAGAGAAACCATCTGGGTCAAATTCGTCTTCGTTGTACATATTGTCTCCATACAGGTCTTCGTCGAATATGTTTGCAGAGTTACTCTTCTTCACCATATCGTCGAGTATTTCGTCGAACTGAACCGTTTGTTCGGGCGGCGTACCCTTCGAAACCGTACAGACAGGCTTTTTCAGTGTTTTATTAAGCTCAATATCTTTAAGTTCTATGAAAAAAGCACGGTCTGTAAGCATATCGAACACGAACATAAGTCGTTGCCCTTTGTCCTCGATAAATTCATCGATATGTGTACTATCCATCAGGTAAGTATCTACCGACGAATCGCTATCCATCTCCATTTGCAGTATCTCTTGCTCTTTTTCCCAATCATCGGAACAGATATAGAAAGTATTCAATTCCGAATCGGTATAACCCACTGAGGCTAAAATCGCTTTCTGGAACTCCGAGAAGGTAGCGTCTGAGTTTATCTCAATGATTCGCTCAAAATTATCAATTTCGTCTGATAGCAACAAAAACCTATAAACCATAAGATTACTGTATTTAGAAGCCTTATCTTTTCGTATATATGAAACTTAAAGCAAATGTACATTATTTTTTCCGATTACAAGCAAGACTCTACAAACAAAAAACAGTAAAATTTATCGACAAACGATATTTCAGACAAATATTGAATCGACGCCCCATCTAATCACACCACACATATCACTGATAATAAAGCACATCAGACATCAATCTTGATGCAGTATTTCATCTGCTTTTTTTAGAGCGATATTGATATGTGAGCAAATATGGTATTCGGGTATAATATCGTCAAAATTAGCTTTGAGTAGAGTCTTTCGCACCTGCATGGTCACACCCGAAAGTATTACGATAGAGCCCTGTCGCCGCGACTGCATACATAAGTTTTCGAGATTATGCAGTCCGGTAGAGTCGATAAACGGCACACGCCTCATACGTATTATGCGCACGCGTGGCGGTTTCGACATTCGAGTCATTATCTCATCGAATTTATTGGCTACACCGAAAAAATAAGGGCCATCTATCTCATAAACAGCTACTCCTTCGGGGACGAGGAGTTTCTCTTCGTGCAGCTCGAGGTCGCTCTCTATGTTGGGGTCTATCTCCGAACCGAATATTTTTATCGATGTCGCCTCAGAGGTACGTTTCAGGAATAGCACCACAGAAAGCAGAAGCCCTATCTCGATAGCGATAGTGAGGTCAAATACTACGGTCAGTACTATCGTAATCCACATTACTACATTGTCGCTCATAGGCATCTTACGAAGAGCAACTATACTCCGCCATCCGCTCATATTATACGACACTACTACTAACCCCCCTGCCAGACAAGCCATTGGGATATAACCTACGAGTTTCCCTAAAAACAGCAGCACCAATAGCAGTGTTACAGCATGTATTATCCCCGCAATAGGCGACCTACCGCCATTGTTGATATTGGTCATAGTGCGGGCAATAGCACCCGTAGCGGGTATACCTCCGAATAGCGGTGTTACGATATTGGCTATTCCTTGCCCGATAAGCTCTGTATTGGAGTTGTGTTTATCGGCTATCACCCCATCGGCTACCATAGCCGACAGCAAACTCTCGATAGCACCAAGCATAGCGATAGTAAATGCAGCCGGAAAGAGCTGTACCATAAGGTCGATTATAGTTGTGCCTTCTGCCAGTGTGAGCGTAGGCATCTTGGGCGAAGGTATACCCGAAGGCAGTTGATATATATCGCCGATAGTCTTGATATGCCCGAAAGTTCCCGAACTGTTCAGCAGCCATACGGCTACGGTCATAACAACAATTGCTACCAGACTACCCGGAATCTTTTTAGATATCTTTGGTACTAAGACTATTATCAATATACTCAACACCCCGAGCAATAGGGTAACCAAATTTGTTTCCGATATATTCTTGAAATACACTATCCATTTGTCTACAAAATTGGCCGGTAGATTATCGATATCCAGACCAAAAAGGTCTTTGATTTGAGTAGAAAATATTGTAACGGCTATACCCGCCGTAAAACCTATTATTACGGGATAAGGTACAAATTTGATAATATTACCCAACTTGAATACCCCCATCAGTACAAGCATTATACCTGCCATGATAGTGGCTATAAGCAGTCCAGCAAGCCCATGTTGTTGAATGATACCATACACTATCACTATGAAAGCTCCGGTGGGTCCGCCTATCTGTACCCGACTGCCGCCGAAAAACGATATTATAAAACCCGCTATTATAGCTGTTACCAAGCCTTCGGTAGGTCCTACTCCCGAGGCAATACCAAACGCCACAGCAAGAGGTATTGCTACTATTCCTACTATGATACCTGCCATTATGTCGGCAGTAAATTTCTCTTTCGAGTAGTGTTTTAAAGTTTCAAATATTTTAGGCTGAAATACCATATCTCACTATATATATGTATGTTACATCAATCATTTAAGAGTAAAAAACATAAGGGGCAAAGGTAATATATTTTTATTAAACACAATAAACAAAGAAAAAGTTACGTTTTTCAGATATAAGTGTTATGTTAAATCTGCCATTTATACAACACCAGACATTCCTTTTTGGTTAAAAACGCACGATTTTTTTTCATTCTTGCGTTAAAGTCAAAAAAAACAATTATCTTTGCAGTGCGAATGAAAAAAGTAAAATTAATAATTTTTATCTCAATTATCTCGGCTAGTCTTATCACGCTGATAATATCCCAATACTTTTTAGTAAAGGAAACTACAGCGTTTTACGACCAGACTTTCACTGATGTCGTATCGAAAACAGTCAAAGACGTAGAGCTCGAAATGAAAGAAGACGATATCAAACGAATGATAGACGAGGTCATAACACAAGATGCCAACTCATATTTGAGCGATATTTTCGAACCGTCTACCAGCATATCGTCGCTCAATCGCAAGCCAAACACGTATATAGGCGGGTTGAACGAAATAATAACGGAAAATTATAAAAAACGATACCGCCAAAACAAACAACTCACCGATAGAGTCTTAGCAAAACTAATGCTTGAAACTTCTTGTCTGGGTAAGGCTAATAGAATCAATTTCAGTAAATTTCTGAACAATGTTACATTAGCTCTCAGAGAACACAATATCGACGACAATTTTCTATTTTTCGTCTCCGACAAAAATAATAACATTGTCTTTTCAAACAATTATAATGGACTGACCGACAGACATAATACTATCACACAAGAGATATTTGCGACCAATCAGCCCGAAGACGCTATCTATGCCAATTTGGTATTTTCCAAACAAAACTCATATACCAATCAGCTTATCAAGACATTACTACCGACTATCATAATATCAATCATTTTGTTTATACTACTGATAATCATGATATATGCTATGTTTGCCCAGAAAAGAGACGCAGACATAAAATCGGATTTCCTCAATAATATGACACATGAGCTGAAAACACCAATAGCCTCTATATCACTTGCTTCACAGATGCTCAACGATAGTGCGGTAAGTAAGTCTCCCGAATTCCTCAGCAATACCTCTAATGTGATAAAAGACGAGACTCAACGGCTCAACACGCTGGTAGACAAAGTATTGCAGACATCAATATTTGCTACACAACAATCGATATTAAACCTTAAAGAAGACAACGTCAATCAGCTAATAGAGAAGGTAATTAAAAACTTTTCGATAAAAATCAATCAAAATAACGGAAGAATAAACTCATATCTATCGGCCGAAAACCCGTTTGCTCTTGTAGATAATGTACACTTTACCAATGTAATTTACAATTTGTTTGAAAACTCGGTGAAGTATACAATTAAAGATCTGGTACTGACTGTAAAAACTTGGAACGAAAAGAATAAACTCTGTATTTCTATAGAAGACAATGGTATAGGAATCAAGAAAGAAGACCAAAAACGTATATTCGATAGATTTTATAGAGTATCTACCGGTAACCTGCATAATGTCAAAGGGTTCGGCTTAGGGCTGGCTTATGTAAAAAAGATTGTAACAGAACACAAAGGAACTATCGAAGTAGAAAGCGAACTCGGTATCGGAACAAAATTTATTATCCGACTACCGTCGGTCACTTAGAAACAAAGTAAAAATAAACCAATTAAAAAATATAAATCTATAAACCATAAAAAAAGGAATTTATTATGAATACTAAAATTTTATTATGTGAAGACGATACCAATTTGGGTTCTCTTCTTAGCGAATACCTAATGGCAAAAGACTACGACGTAGATCTATTGCCCGACGGTGAACAAGGCTACCAAGCCTTCCTCGAAAACAAGTATGATTTGTGCATACTCGATGTAATGATGCCTCAAAAAGACGGACTTACATTAGCTTCGGATATAAGAAAGAAAGATACAAAAATTCCAATTATCTTCCTTACGGTTAAAGCCTTGAAGCAGGACATATTAGAAGGTTTCAAGATAGGTGCCGACGACTATATCACCAAACCTTTCTCTATGGAAGAACTGCTTTTCAGGATAGAGGCTATACTCCGACGCGTAAGCCTGCAGAAACTGCAGATGGGAGTTACCGAATATAAGTTCGGAAAATTCCTATTCGACTGCCAGAAACAGGTGCTTGTATGCGAAAACGAAAAGACAAAACTTACTACCAAAGAATCGGAGATGTTGAGAGCTTTGCTCCAGAGTGGAAACCAGATACTTGAACGAAACTCTGCACTCAAAACTATCTGGGGAGAAGTAACTTATTTCAACGCTCGCAGTATGGATGTTTACATAACCAAACTGAGAAAAATACTACAGAAAGACCCCGAAGTAAGTATTGTAAATATACACGGAAAAGGATATAAGATTGTTTACCCGTCGCAAGAATAGTCTGATATAAATAGTCTAACAAAAAATCAGACTAAAATGACAAAATACTATTTCCTTGGTATAGGGGGTATCGGTATGAGTGCAATTGCTCGATACTTCAACTGTAAAGGATACAAAGTTGGTGGCTACGACAGAGTTTGTAGCCAACTTTGTTTAGATTTACAGAAAGAAGGTATTGATATTCACTATACCGACTTAAAAGACAATATCCCCACAGAGTTTACCGACCCACACGAAACGATTGTAATATACACTCCGGCAATACCATCCGAACACGGCGAATTTGAGTATTTCAAACAACACGGATTCAGGATATTAAAACGAGCTGAGGTATTGGGAGAAATCACCAAATCGGAGCGGGGGCTGTGTGTAGCCGGTACACATGGCAAAACTACCATATCCACTATGATAGCTCATCTGTTACGACAAAGCCATGTCGACTGCAATGCGTTTTTAGGCGGTATATCTATCAACTATAATAGCAATCTGTTGCTGTCTGACAAAAGCGATTTGGTCGTAATCGAAGCCGACGAATACGACCGCTCGTTTCACAAGCTATCGCCTACTATGGCGGTGATATCGTCTACCGATGCCGACCACTTAGACATATATGGCTCACACTCAGACTATATCGAAGCATTCGAGTATTTTTGTTCTTTGATAGTCGATGGCGGTACTCTTCTGTACAAAAAGGGTATACAACTAAACCCCAAGTTGAAACCAAGTGTAAAGTCGTATCAATATTCGGTAAGTGAAAAATCGGATTTCTATGCCGACAATATCAGAGTGGGCGACGGCCGACTATTGTTCGATGCCGTTATGCTTGGCACGCGAATCTCAGATATACAGCTTGGTGTACCTGTCTTCGTAAATGTGGAGAATGCCATAGCCGCTATGGCAATTGCTTGGCTCAATGGAGTCGGTGAGGATGAATTGCGCAAAGGAATGGCATCTTACAGAGGAGTGAAACGCAGATTTGAAAAACATTTGGAGCATCCGAAAATTTACATCGACGACTATGCTCATCATCCCAAAGAGTTGGCTTCTTCGATATCTTCACTCAAGATGCTATACGCCGATAAAAAAATATTAGGTGTATTTCAACCGCATCTGTATAGCCGTACAGCCGATTTTTATCATGAATTTGCCGAGGCATTATCTCAGCTCGACGAGGTGGTACTTTTAGAAATTTACCCTGCAAGAGAAAAGCCTATTGAAGGAGTATCGTCTGCATTGATTTACAACGAAATAACTTCTGCTCACAAATCGCTTACGACCAAAGCATTATTATTTGAAACGCTCAAGGACAAGGATTTCGATGTGATAGTAACATTCGGAGCCGGAGATATCGACCGCTATATCCCCCAAATAAAAGATTTTTTAAAGACAAACTACTAAAACAACACTTATAATTATGACTACCAGAAAATTATTAACGTTAATATTGATACTGCCATTTGTAATGAACAATAATATCTTAGCACAAGATGCCGAGACCTATCTCAAAGAGCTGACAACAGGCAAATGGAGAGCCAAATCGCCTGTAAATGTAGTAAGTATGAACGACGGAGAGCGATTTGCCTATATCGGTAACGATCGCAAACAGATAATAGTAGACTACTACAAGATAAGTAAACCGCAAGTACTTTTCGACATCGATAAACACGAAAAATGTCCTTTCAGTAAAATCGATAATTTCTCTTTCGACCAGAGAGAGAGCAAGATACTTATCGAGACCAATGGACGCCCTATTTATCGGCGTAGTGTCATTGCCGACTATTATGTATATGATATCGACCGCAATAAGATATCGCAGCTATCAGACGGAGGCTCTCAGCAGGCTGCACTATTTTCTCCTAACGGCAGAATAATAGCCTTTGCAAGAGACAATAACCTATTTCTAAAAAAACTCGATTTCGGCACCGAGAGCCGCATAACAAAAGACGGTAAAGCAGGCGAAATCATCAATGGTATTGCCGATTGGGTCTATGAAGAAGAATTTGCCCAAGTGCGCTACTTCACTTTTTCTCCCGACAATAAGCTATTGGCATACATTAAGTTCGACGAAAAAGAGGTATCCGAATTTTCGATACAGATATTCAACGACAACTACCCTACCTTAGAAAACTTCAAATATCCGAAGGCAGGCACGACAAATTCTAAAGTCTCAGTATGGGTATACGATATAGAAAATCGTACTACTACAAAAATGCAAGTCGAAGGAGAGGATTTTTATATTCCATATATAAAATGGACTATTTCGGCCGATGCGCTCTCGATTGTAAAATTATCGAGAGACCAAAAAGATATTGAGTTACTTAGCATAAATCCTCGCAGTGGGTTATCGACCAAATTGTATGCCGAGAAGTCGAAAACATATTCCGACTATCGAAATTTCAACGTAAGATTCAATGCCGACAACTCTTTCGTAATGATGAGCGAAAAAGACGGCTACCGACACATTTATCTATATTCTCCTACCGGCATACAAATACAGCAGCTTACAAAAGGAAAATTCGATGTTACAGCTTTTTACGGCTACGACGAGGCAAAAAAGACTGTCTACTGCCAAGCTGCTTTCAATAGCCCCACCGAAAAAGAAGTATACAAAGTCGTCAACAACAAAATGACTCCTCTCGACAAACGTAAAGGCTATCATTCTGCTCTATTCTCTAATGGTTTTAAATATGCAATACACAGCTATTCGGATATTAATACGCCAAACATCTACAACGTTGTAGATAATTCGGGTAAGATAGTACGCAATATCGAAAACAATAGCGATTTATCGGATAAATACAGAAAACAATCGGGGATACCGCAAAAGAAATTCTTCTCTTTCACTACCTCTGAAGGTATAACACTCAATGGATGGATAATCGAGCCTCGCAATCTTCCAAAAGACGGTAATAGACGTATCGTAATGACACAATACTCAGGTCCCGACTCACAAGAAGCTATCAACCAGTGGGATATGGATTGGGAATATTATTTGGCAATGAATGGATTCGTGGTAGCTTGTGTCGACGGACGTGGTACAGGCAGTAGAGGAACCGAATTCCGTAATTGTACGTATGGTAAGCTCGGCATATTAGAAGCACAAGACCAAATAGCTGCTGCACAATATCTTAAACAACAATATCCAAACTCTAAAATAGGTATTTGGGGATGGAGCTATGGCGGTTTTATGACATTACAGTGTCTTACTACCGAAGGCTCGCCTTTTGCTGCCGGTGTAGCTATTGCTCCCGTTACCGATTGGCGACTATACAACACTGCTTATACTGAGCGATTTATGAATCGTCCTCAAGAGAATATCGATGGATACGACCTTACCAGCGTATTAAACAGAGCCGACCGTCTTCAGGGTAGTCTTCTTATGATACACGGTACCGCCGACGACAATGTACACATACAAAATACTTATCTTATGGCAGATAAACTTGTAGAAGCAGGAAAAATATTCGATATGCAGATATTTACCAATAAAAATCATAGTATACTCGGTAGTAAATCGAGATATAACATATATAAACGCTGTATGGAGTTTTTCTACGACAAGCTAAAATAGTATTAATTAGAGAACAAAGAAGTGACGGGAGTAGAATAAAAGATTTTCAACTGACTGCATCCATTTGGAAGCCCTTTTTATTTCTACTGTCAGATAAAACTATTACCTTGTACACTGTTTAAGGAATGTTTAGTTAGAGGAAAATGGAAGAAACACGGGGTTGATAGTCGTCCCTGTTTGTTTCTTCCTTAATACAAAACTTTTACCTGACAACAATATAAGTTTTTTATAATTTTGTGGGTAAAATATTTATTTCGGTATGGATACTAACGAGTCATTGACGGCAATAAGTAAGTTTATTGTCGAATATTCATCTCACCTTATGGCATCGGGCGCGCACACTTCGCGTGTGGTACGCAACTCTAAGCGAATAGGTGAAGCTCTAGGTACAGACGTAAAAATGAGTGTTCTACACAAAAATATAATCATTACCGTCAGTTACAAAGATACACTCGAGGCAATCAATGAAGTAATCGATATTCCCGCATACCACATAAGTTTCGAATACAATTCGGAACTGAGTGCACTGAGTTGGGAGGCATTGGACAAACATCTGTCGCTCGAAGAAATAATGGCGAAATATCGTAAAATTGTTTCCTCTCCGATGATACACCCTCTTTTTGTATTGCTCTTGGTGGGTTTTGCCAATGCGGCGTTCTGCAAGCTTTTCGGAGGAGACACTATTTCGATGGGAATCGTTTTTTCAGCTACGATTACCGGTTTTTTTCTAAAACAGCAAATGCAGAAGAAAAAGATAAATCATTATATCATATTCATCGTATCGGCTTTTGTCTCTTCGCTATGTGCATCTACCGCATTGATATTCAATACTACTTCAGAGATAGCGTTAGCTACAAGCGTACTGTATCTGGTGCCGGGAGTTCCGCTCATCAACGGAGTAATAGACATTGTCGAGGGGTATGTGCTGACAGGTTTTGCCCGCCTTACAGAGGCAGCTTTGCTTATTATAAACATCGCCATAGGGCTTTTGTTCACTTTATTGTTGGTAAAAAACAGTTTGATTTAAAGAAATGATAGCGATAGATATACTTTCCGATGGGTTCTTTGCCGCCATAGCAGGTATCGGATTCGGTGCAATATCTGACCCACCTCTGAGGGCATTCAAAGCGATAGCTCTACTGGCAGCCGTAGGGCACGCCTGTCGCTTCTGTCTGATAACCTATCTGGGAACAGATATTGCGACCTCTTCGCTGGTAGCAGCCTTAGCTATAGGTTTTGGTAGTCTGTGGCTCGGTAAGAAAGTTTACTGTCCTATAACAGTACTGTCTATTCCTGCACTGCTGCCGATGATCCCGGGTAAATTTGCCTACAATATGGTGTTTTCTCTTATAATGTGCCTGCAGACGATGAATATTCCCGATAAATTGAATAAATATATGGGAATGTTCTTTTCGAACACGACGATAGTAGGTACCGTTATCTTTATGTTGGCAGTAGGGGCTACTTTCCCGATGTTCCTGTTTCCGAATAGGGCTTTTTCATTAACACGTCACTAAAATATGGAAATATTCTGGAAAACTATCGCATACTACAACTCTTCTACCTGGTTACTTCAGATTCTTATTGCCATTACAGGGCTGGTGCTGACTATATTGCTTGTACGTAAGCCTCGCCAATGGGTTAAGGAGGCGATGAAGATATATCTGACCGCACTATACCTGTGGATTGCCGTTG
>CAJPPQ010000003.1 GCA_905372605.1 Porphyromonadaceae bacterium | reverse complement strand
TAAAAAGGAAGGAAATGAAACGGTGTCAAATTGTCACCAGTTGAAACTACAAGCTGCCGATGGCAAAATGCGTCTCACCGATAAGCCTACTATTGCTACTCTTTATGTACAACTATCACCAAGTGAACAATCCTATGATTAATACCTTTCAGGAAATAATTCCTCTGAGCATAAGCGAAATAGAACTCGTCGAAACCCTTTTCTCAACACATCTGTATAGGCGTAAGCAGTGTATTTTACAGGAAAATAAAGTATGCAATACCCTTAATTTCGTGGAGAACGGCTGCCTGCGTATGTATAAGACAAACGAAAAAGGTAACATACACATCGTACAGTTCGCTTCCGAAAACACTTGGATTGCCGATATGAATAGTTTTTACAGTCAAACACCATCGGAATTCTTTATCGATGCCATAGAAGACACCACAGTACGCCAAATCACACGCACCGATTTGTACCGACTTTACACCGAGTCTCCAAAGTTCAATCGTATATTTCGTGTATTGGTAGAAGAGGCGTATATGAAATTACAAAAACGACTGCTTGTGAGTATTAGTGCTTCGGCACAACAGAAATATCTCTACTTCACTCAGACCTATCCTCATCTGTTACAACGATTACCACAAACACAAATCGCTGCCTTTTTGGGTATTACCCCCGTTTCGCTGAGCAACGTAAAAGCCGATTCCCTTAGGGGAAAACAAAATACCTAAACCACGGCATTTCTTAAAATATTTTATTGCTGCCGTCCTGATTATTATCGTATCTATAATCGCCAAAACGAAAAGTACAAAAAAGAAAAACGAAAAGTACAAAAAAAAATACTTTTCGTTTTTTCTTTACCCCAACCTCCGCTCTGCTATACCAACATACTCAGAATTTAGCTCAATGCCGATATAATGTCTCCCAAGTTCCTGAGCTACTAATGCCGTTGTGCCCGCCCCCATGAAAGGGTCGAGGACTACGCCACCGATAGGGCAACCTGCCAATATGCACGGCTTGATTAAGTCGGGCGGGTAAGCAGCAAAATGAGCTTCTTTTAACGGTCGTGTTGGCACAGTCCAAACATCACGTTTGCGACGCATATACTTGCCATCTGTTACCTTCCACCGCTCGCCTCCCTTGCAAATGGTCTGTACGCCGAGGCAAGCCTTTTCGCCGAGTGATAGCCTTTTGCTTCCTTCTCTTACCATTTTCTTGCGACCATCATATTTGGCATCTTCCATTATAACCTGATAGTCGAAGTAATATCTTGGCGACTTGGAAAGCAAAAAGATATATTCATGTGCTTTCGTACAGCGGTCTTCGACACTTTCGGGCATTGGATTCGGCTTATGCCATATTATATCTTGTCGCAGATACCAGCCACTGTCTCGAAGAGCAAATGCCAAGAGCCACGGTATGCCGATAATATCTTTGTTTTTATATCCCTTGATATTAAAAGTGGTGATAATGTCGCCGATATTGCTCGCATCGGGCTGTACACCCGTGTGTATCTTCTTACCCTTACCTTTGTTACTCCCGGCATAAGAATCGCCTATATTGAGCCACAAAGTACCGTCCGAGCGTAACACACGGCAGCATTCAGTAAACACCTCCACCATCTTATCGACGTACTCTTCGGGCGACCGTTCCAAGCCGATTTGCCCGTGCACTCCATAATCCCGCAAGGCGTAATAAGGAGGGCTTGTTACGATGCAGTTTACACTCTCCGCCGGCAAAGACCGCAGTACCTCCACTGCGTCGCCGCAGTATATCTTGTTAAGCTCCATAACGCCGCTTAAATGTTGCTTAAACGGCGTTGAAGTATGAGTGGGGGCGTAGTTATCGCCCAAATGTTTTTTGTTCATATTTATCTTATTTTTAACAACATAATATCTTCGTAGCCGGCAGTACCGTTTACTGTCGTACGTATTCTATATTCATTTGCTTTTTTCAGTGGATTATTATAACTAAACTTATCCTCGAGCCATTCTAATAGCTCAACAAGGCTCGACTTCTCGGAAGTAAAGAATGCAAACTGCGACGCACGTAGGCAGTTGAGAACCCGTAGGTAGTCCCGCAGCGTCCAGTTCATTTTGTACGTTGTTACATCAGTATTGAGATATGGTGGGTCGCAGATAAAGAACGCTTTTTCGTTATTCTTGAATTCGTCAAACAACCGCATATAATCGCATTTACATATCTCCAAGCCTTCCAAATAACCACTTGCAGGGCTGTAATCCTGCTTTTTGACAGAATTATAAAAGCTTTCTTTTCGAAGACCATTCAGAGATAGAACATATTTAGAACTGAACATTATGGATGAGCTAATAGTAATGTAATCAACATATCCCACATCCTGTTCGTGTTTGGCTATCACCGTCAATATTTTCTCTTTTATGTCCGATGATAGCCGTTGAAATCTTGGCATACTTCCAGTAATACCTCTTATTTCAGCGATAAGCTTGTTGGTGTTGGCAATATTGGCTATCCGTAGATGATAGTCGTCGTAATCATTATATATTACTCGACACATTGGCTTAGTGTCTTTGGCTGCTCTCGATAGTAGTCCCGAACCTCCGAAGAGGTCGACGAATACGGTGTCGTCGGGTAATGTTTCAATCTTCTCTGCAAATAGTTTTACGAATTTTCTTTTTTGCCCCTGAAACGGTAGCGGTGCTTGGTTGTAGTTTAGTTTGTTTCTCTCCATTCTATATTTTCAAATTAATTATTACCTTTGTCATCTCTCTCACATTTTTACATAAAAAACAGGTGTCACAGCACCTGACTTGAGGTATTTGCCTCTGTCAGTAGTGCTGTGACACTTTAAATGTTATACGGGAGGTGAGAGTCCCGTTTGAATGGCGGGGGCTTTTTTTATACCCCTAACCTTACTATATTGTAATTTTTGTTTTTGGCAATATTTTGCTCCTCTGTGGTTATGTTTTTGAGTACTGTTGCATCTAATGCTATATTCTTAGCAGGTTTATTTGTATTGTCGGCCAGCTTATTGAATATTCCCACAACACTCTCCCTCGATATATTCGGGCAACGAACGAACGATATGCCCTTTACTTGTACTCCGAGCTCCCAGCCCTCCGGTACATTGATTGTTGTAAGTGAGGGGCAATCGCATATTGAACCGTTTACCTCAGAATATCCATATTCGCTTATATTTGCCCCGAAGGTAAGCGTCGAGAGGCTATCCATTCTTGAGAGGGCTCTCTCTCTGAGCGATGATAGTACGGGCAGCGTAAGCTCTTCTACACTCACACAACCATCGAAAGCGTACTTGTCTATCTCTCGAGCGAGATTCGTTATGACGGTGCGCAGGTTTACGCAGCCGGCAAAAGCCCAGCCACCAATATAGCGAGCATCGCTTATATTGACCTTAGCAAGCCTATACTTATTGGTAAAAAAGTAAAAAGGTATCATCTTCATGCTATTTATGTCGACCTCTTCCAAAGAGATACAGTCGAGGAACAAGTAGGCGGAGTTATCGCTGATTTCGTATTGCTTTGGAAGAAATACCTTTTTTAGACCTGTACAGCCCCACAATCTGGATAGTCGTGAGTTGTTGAATATCGTGGACTGCTCCGGCAGGTTCAGCTCCTCGAGGTTGTGGCAGTTGGTAAGTGCACTAAACACAAACGTATTGCACTTAGGTAACTCTATCTTTGAAAGCCGTGTACAGTTTTGAAAAGCAGAAGCCGATACGCGTGTTGCCTCGGGAAAGTACACCTCCAGAAGCTCTCTGCACTCCGAAAAGGCACCCTGCTTTACTGTCTTTACTTTCGGCAGTATTGTATTCCAGCTATCCTGCGTTCCTTGCTTGTTTACGTAATATATCTGAGAGCCTTTGAATGCCGCTGATTCTATCGTCTGTGCCTCGCTGAACGAGCCGCTCGATAGGTGAGAGTATTTAAATAAAGAGTCGGGTATTGTGGTCAATTTGTTCATTTTTGCCGACCTTATGGCAGTAAACTCAAAAGTATCCTCGGCAATACTATTTTCTTCACTTTCGTAATGTTCTATGTAGTTCAATCGACGTAGATAGTCGTCACCGAAAAACCGTTCTCCTGTTTTGGGGGCCATAGCCTTCACCCTATCCTCTATGATATTTTTGATTTCCTGAAATCTTGCCTCGTGTGCCACCCCACTCGTAGAGTGCTCATTGAGCAGCCGGCGCAATTCTTCAACAGCAGCTTTTACCGTTACCGTTGAGTTGTCCTCTCCGGTCTGCCTACAGTAATCCAAAATAGCTTTTAGAGCGTTGTAGATTCGTAGTCGAGTATTGCCCCCTTGTGCAGTTTCTTGCTTTATAGTAAGGAGCGAGTTGTGTATATCTGTGTAATTCATATTGTTTTTTAAAAGTTTACATTTACATAAATCTTCATTTTCCCATCAGATAGGGCGGCTACCGGACCTTGCACACGCACTTGGACATCTCCCGTGCTCGTTATCTTTACATACGCGGCAACCGCCTCAATAACAGTGGGCGGTATGATACCGGTAGGTATCTCCTCTGCCACTGCAGCGAAGATCATTTGTTTGCCTTGCTGCCATTCATTCGGTATTTTTAAGGTGCCGACCGTCAGCCACCTGTTATCAACAGTTCCGGGATATGCAAGTATCTCTCCTCTAAGGCTTGTACTGTCAAATCCCTTTTGGACGAGTAAGTTACCGTCTCCGTTTTCTATATGCAAGCTTCTTTCTCCACCAATACGTTGCATACGGGCGAGTGAAGTAAAGAGTAAACCCGCCATACCGGACACGCCGCCAAACACCACTACTCCTACCTTATGACTATATGTAGGCAATACCGCCCCGCTGTGATACGTTCCTGTCTCCCCCTCTTCTGCCTTACCGTGAAGGTGTATCTTGTCGTCTTGGTACGTACCAACTTCAACTCTCCTTTCAAAAAAGACTATATCGCCATCTATCCAGGCATAACCGGCACCGAGCGTCGTAGTCGGTTCCGTACCACCGGCATGCGTCACCTCCAGCCCCGACAGTATCACCGCATTGCTACCGAAGAGCCCTCGACATAGCTGTTGTAGACACTCTCTGTGCTCGTCCACCGTCCTGACGAACGTTTCGTCGGCAGGGAAACCCGCTGCCATATTGTTAAGCATTATCTTTCTCATCTGTTTACTATTGTATAATTGGTTGATATTAATTTGTATCTATCTATCTGTGCCCTCATTCTATCGGTTGCCTGTATATCGGTAGGCAATACGACAGTGAAGCCCGTAGCTACGCCATACCGAGTGTCCTTGATAAACCACGCTTTGCCAAAGTAGAATTTTACATAGGCGGGGTCGGTTGCTCGAAAAAAGAAGTACCCGTTCGTCGAGCCCATCTCCTCTATATATACACGCCTCTGTATTCGGTCGTACTCATCGTTGAGCATCTTCTCGAGAAAACATACCTGAGGAGTAACAGCAAGGTCGTAATGCCACTTACCAAACACTACTTCAATACCATTTAAGGTATTATTGAGCACCATACCAAGAGCCGTCAGTATCGCCTTGGCTATACCTTTGAAAATCCTGCCTAAAAAGGCAAATCTTAATATCTTTCTAAAATCGGTCATATCGTAGCGTATGATTTAAGGGTTATTTCGGCTCGGTCGAGCTTCATATATCCGGATATCGGCACGTACGTGCTTACTATCTCTTCCGGAGTATTGTTTCCATAGCTTGCCGACGATATAAGAACCTCGGCAACACGCACACCGTCTATCTTCTGGATAGCATCTATTAGAGCCATATTGGAGTATATGCCATCGAAAGGCATACTCTCGAGGTATGCCGATATGGCTCGCTCTATGTCCTGGGTTGTTAAATCTTTAAGTGGGTCATAGTGTACGAGTAGTTTGATGTTAAACTTATCGGCATCACCGCTCGTGAGCATTACCCTTACGCCGGCATCTTTTATCCGAGCAACATATTCTGATACCTTTTTTACGGTGTCGTGTTCCAAGCGACTCGGTTTGCCATCTTTTCGTCCTGCTATTTTTGCCGATAAGATGCCGTTTTTTTCTGTCAGCGAGCAGTATTTTACTATTTGTGCGTCTTCGTTTATTTCCGAATACACATCGGTGTCCGGAGGGAGTGTATGGTTTAACTGAAATGCTTTGATTTTCTCCGCATACCAGCTCAGTGTATGCGGACGAAGGCGATCGAAACGCTCTTCGAGCTCTGTGATTTTATCGCCTACTATCTTTTCAAGTACCATCAGCCCAAATGCAAGGGCATAAAACAGTAAGCTCTCTACACTCACCGCCGAGAACTGTTCGTCGAATGTCTTATCTTGGTCGATGCCGTAAGTCTCTTTTACGCCCGGCTGCCTGAGCCATTCGTCGGCAATCGTTTTCTTCCACTCTTTTGTTGTCATTGTTATTCAAAAGTAAAGTCAAATGTGTAATCGAATATTTTAAAAGCGGTTTCGTCCTTATCTATTACTCCCGTTGCCGGGTTGATGCCGTGCGATGCATAATAGTCAAATACCTGCTTGTTAACTGCGTTTCCACTGTACGTTATTTCTGCGCCAGGAGTAGGCATATCCGACACGTTCATGCCATTCTCTTTGGCGATATCGTAAGCCATATCAGCATCGCCTGTAAGCACAAGAGCAATGTCTATTACTGTTTGACCCGCAGCCGCAATAGTTGTCATCATAGGAAAGCCCTCTTTATTTTGCGAGCGACAAAAAATAGTCCTGCTATTGCTGACACTACCCCCAAATATATCAACACCTTTTGCCACCACGCAAGCCCAATGCTTACCGCGATGGCGTTTTTCTCCTCTATTTGAGACATTATCCTCGCCTCGCTAAGACGTATCAGACTATCAATATGCAAGATAGTCAGGCTTGTTGTCGTGTTGTCTACAATATGTTTATCCTTATGTCTGCCGCTTTGCCTGTCGGTGGTCTGTGTGGCCGACCGGATGATACGCCCCAGAGTATCGTAGTCTACCACATTATAGTCGATACGTTCGGCTGCCCATTCGGACAGCCTATCTTTTGTTTCAGTAAGTCGACTGATTAGAAGGTCTATTTTTTCGTTGGTGATTTGTGCTGTGCTATCGAACTGTGTAGTAGCAGTTTTTGATATCATTTCGGTTTTTACCGCTCGTTTTGTAGCACACCCACACATAGTGGCTATTAAAACAGCAAAAAACGCTGTTAGTATGCACATAATAATCTCAACCTGCTTTTCGTACAAAAATTTTTTAATGCTTTTCATGACACCACTTTTTTTGTTATTGTTTTAACGTTTTCGAGACGAGTATTAAGTTCCTCTATCTCCTTACTCATCTTTTTGTTTTCGGTTGCCAAGCGTTGAATGTCGTAGCGGAGTGCGGAGTTCTCCAGACGGAGCGCCGTTACTTCTGCCACAAGTTCTTTGTTTTTTTCCACGAGCAAGTCGATGCTTGCCTGCATTTCCTTGAGAAAGTCGTTCTTCGACCTCCTGCGCCCCACTATCCAAGATATTACACTTGATATAGGGGCTATGATAAATCCTAATATTGCAACCCAATCCATACCTATAAATTCTTATATTCGTTTTTTGCGTCGAAAGACGGGCACGCCTTCCGAGCAAAGTCTCTATGTCCATATATTTTAGCCGTGGGGTAACGCTGCTTCAGCTCTTTAAGTAGCTTCAATAACGCCGCCTTCTGTGCCTCCGTGCGAGTATCTTTCGGCTTCATATTAGCATCGCATCCACCGACATAACAGATGCCAACCGAGCAGTGGTTCTGCCCTACGGTATGAGCACCTATCTGTCGCTCGTCTCTGCCAGCTTCGACCTTACCGTCGAGGTGAACAACATAATGATAACCTATGCCGTTATATCCCGCTTTACGGTGCCAACGTTCTATCTCCTGCACGCTCACCTCCCTGCCTCCAGGAGTAGCGGTGCAGTGAACTATTATTTTATCTGTCGTAAGTCTACCTGCCATATATTTTTCAGTATTTTATTCAAAATTACTCTACCCGTATAAGCTGCACAAAAACTGCTGTCATTTTGTCACAACTATATTAAACTCTCCTCCATTCTCCTCATACTCTTCGTATGATGTACTAAATCTTAGCGTCCTTATTCGTAGCCCATTGGTGTTATTGTTCGAGGTGCTTACCCCCGACAGCATAAGAGGCTGTGCGTATCCGCCATCGGGCTGCCAGCCGTGCAGGGCTTCCGTCAGGCAGTGTTCTAACTCAAAGTACTGCATAGCGTCTTGTTTTGCCCCGTCGGGAGCGGTCTCATAGCTTTGCGAATACACTGCAACCAAAAGGCGTACTCTTACCTCTACTGTAGCCGTCAGTCCACCGAGAGCAATATTCTCGTATGTGGTATCCGGAAAGTCTATCAATGCTGCGGGAAACGATACGCTCGGTCGTAACTTACTATTACTCTCTTGTCCAAAGTCTTGCTCTATCCATTTTATCAGAGGTACTTTTTCGCTGATAGTACGCTGTAAGTCGAGATAATATCTGGCAAAAAAATTATTCATATCTTGTCCTTTTTATTTATAGTCTACGTCCAGTTCTATACCGATATCTCCGATTTTGAGAGAGCTTATCCGTAGCCCCTCTTCGAAGAACTCACGGCGTATTTCACGCACCAGTCGCTCTGGTGTGTTTTCTTCCGTATACAGACTGATTCCTACTCCTTTCAGAGGCTTCTCCTTAAACTCCCCTTTGTTTGCCTCTATTATGAGTTTGGCGTTCTGCACCGCAATATCGCCTATTAACATTCGGTGGCTATTACCGTCAATTAGGATGTCACCTGTCTCGCTGTCCAACAAAATTCCTTTCATTACTCTTTAAGTGATATTTATTCAATGCTTAAACCGCTCATCCTCGAAATTCGACTTTACAGGTTCTTTCGTGCTTAGCTTAATAGTCAGACCTAATGGAGCCCCATTACCGGTAACAGGGTGTGTTGAAAGCATACTGCTTAATTTCGACAAGTCGTTATATACGTGTTCCATCCACTCTATCATCTTGTCTATCTTTACCAGACCGCTATTATTGCCATTGTTAGCTACAATGCCGTCTTCATTGAGTATTAGCGTGGTATCGGCTATCTTTGCCGACAGACTGTCGTACTCGGATGCCGCTATAACATATAGGTCGCCTCCTTCTATTTTCGATGCCAATACAAATGCCCCAGCTTTGGGAGTGAGTACGACTCCGCTCTGTCCTTCGGTAATCGGTTGCAGGCGTACGCCGTAATACTTCGTTCCTTCGTCCGATATGGTACAAGTACGTTCATTTATGTCTACGTCCACAACCTCGGCAAGCATCATCTCTCCTGTCTTTACCACTTTATTACAAAAGTCTGCGAACAAACTCCTCACCTCACTCTCTGTCATTGCCATAGTATATTAAACTTAATTTTTGTCGTCCTCCTTTATCGTCAAAACTACCATCGATATTTTCCACGAAGTATTTTCCACCTCTCTCGGGAAAGCGTTCGTCTATAATTTGGCATACGTCGCCCTTACCGAAAAAAGGCATAAGAAAGGCAGTAATCGTACCTTTATACCCCTTGTAATCCTCTTGCTTTTGTAGCTCTTCTCTTACAGACTTCAGGAAACTCTCGGGTAGTCCTGCTCGTACCTTTACCTCCTTTATATTATCATACTTGCGTTGCTCCGACTTAGTGCGTTTTACCTCTCCTTTGGGAGACTTCTGTAGTAGATTTATTGATAACTTCGTTTCCGTATCGTCCTTCTTGAGCTCCTTGTCCTCTACCGTGTTCCACCCGATACGCAGCTTATGTGTTGGGTGTGGTATGGCATATCTCGATGCACCAACATATAGTATATCGGCTTCAAAGTACACGGCACATAAGCATTCCCGCTGGAACCACTCTAATACATTGCGACCCGGTACGTTTTTGAAGGTTAAATTTTTCAGTTTGACATCAGGAATATATTCCGAGAGTTTTATATCCGTACCTGCGGTAAGGTCTTCGAGCACTCCCCTGATAGTCGTATTTTTGTAAGACCTCGTAAACATTACATCCTTCAGACAGTACGAGTACCCCTCACACTCAAGTACAAGTGGCTGTGCGTAATTGATACGCCTTATAAAGCCTTTGAAAAAACAGTGTCTGTCGTAGTTATAACCCAGCCAAACCTCTACGTTGTCTCCCGTATGAAATACCGTATCGCTTGGCGGAGTAGCCGAAGACGAAAATATGGTCTTGTTTTTTCCTGTATTAGTAAGGTATGGGGTTAATGGCAAACTTATCGAACAGGTATCGGCAAAGTTCTTTACACTCTGCGACCATTTGACGGCGGAAGGCTTTATCCCTCGAAAGTGAGTAGTAATACCCCCACTATTATTGACAACCTCTATGCCTGCTATCATTCTAAACACACCGTTCAACTCCTATCTACTATAAGGGTATCTACATAATCACTCTCAAGCGTCATCGTAAAAGGACGGTGACGTATGCTACTGCCTTTTATCTCGGGCAGTTCGAGGCTCTCTACTACCACCTTGTTGTTGCCCGGCATAAACATATCTGTCAATCCGCACCACAGTTCAAGGGGTTCTATATTTTTGGATATCTCTATCAGACGTTCGGTCGCCTCTTTTGGAAACGTGCCGTCCTCGCCCAATAACACACCTTTTATCGTTATCACCCAGTCGCCCGCCGAGAATAGCTCTTTGACCGTACCCTCCCTTTCGGCAACGGCAGTTCTTATTATCGTATTGCGTCTATTACAGCTGATTGTAGCACACGGAATATGCAGCTCCTCGCCCCCCGACACAAGTGCAATAGGCATCATTACGTCTATCCCCCGGTATTTGGAAGAAAGCCATACGCCGTCTGTCGTTTCACCGTTACGATTACCGACATCGACCAAGTACTTTTCTCCTATATTGCCACTCCATTCGTTGTTTTTTGGTACCACGTATGGTTTTGCAAAATATGTCCTATATATATCCCTGATGTCGATTACTATATTGCTCATTGTGCATATCCTCCCTGTAATACCACTCTACCAAACATCTCAAGTATACGCGACTCTATATCGCTCGTACCCTCTTGTAAGGTCTGAGGATAAATGTTGATGTTGTCCAAGAACTTGCCGAGTGTAATATTAACCACTTTGGGACCACCCGAGGTGATGTCTCTTGTATTTTCATTAGATATACCTCTGTTGTGTGAGGTATTCTTTTTAATATCCTCAAGGATAGTCGTGTTAGTTTTGGCTATGTTTGTACTACTTGCCTCTTTGTCTTTCTTATCTGCCCTAAAGGATTCTTTCCCCTTATTTACCCCAAGTCGATAAGCGTCGCCAAGTCCATGTACCGATGAAGTCGCATTTTGTACAGCATTTATTCCTGCTATATCTTTAGTAGCTTTTTTAGCTACCTCCCATGCCTTTGTAAACTCTCCAGAAAAAAGCAATGATATCGCCTTTCCCATAGCACCAATGCCCTCGAGCAACCCCTTTATTCTATCTATTACAAAATCTTTTATTATTTTGCCGAACCCTTTCATTACCTCCCAAACGCCATATATAGTCGCTCGAAACCACTCAAACTTTTTCCAAGCTATTACTACTCCGGCTGTCAAAGCCGACACGGCAGTTATAACCACAAATATAGGATTTGCCAAAAAAGCAAAATTTGTAAGCCAAACGGCAAGTGTGAATCCGTTCTGAAAAAAGGTTGCAATGCCCATTATCAGTTTATACGCCCCAATGGAAGCTGTCAATACACCAACGGCAGTGGCAAAACCTATAATTATCGGATTTCCCTCTTTAAACTTGTCTACGAGCCAAGTAATACCCCCGCCTACAATATCGAATACCTTTGTGGCAAAGCTAACAAGTGGTCGTAATATTGGGGCTATAGATGAAAAAACGCTCAAAGCCATCTCGGACAACGAATCCATCATCTGATTTATCCTACCGCTTAGAGTTTCTCCAGCCTTTTCGGCTCCTTTATAAAATCGTCCTCCCGCTTCGGTAGCCCATTGAAAAGCTTGAGAGAGCATTTCCGCCGAAATCTCGCCCCGCGACATTTTTCGCTTCAAGCTATCCATACTTTCACCTGTCTTCTCGCTTATTACCTGGAGTGGATTAAAGCCCGCATTTATCATTTGCATAAGGTCTTGTCCCATGAGCTTGCCCGTTGAGGTCGCCTGAGAAAAGGCAAGCGATAGAGACTGCATTCTTGTAGCATCACCCATAGCTATATCGCCTATCTGTTTCAACTTATCAAAAGCAAAATCGCTCGACAAGCCGAAAGACATCATTAACTTCTGAGACTCAATAAGCCCCGCCTTGTCGTACACCGTTTTTTTTCCGTAGTCGGATATTTGTCCGAATAACTTATCTGCCCCTTTAACATCACCCTGCATAAGGGTTAAAATATTCTGCTTCTGTAGTTCGTTATCCATACCTTTTTTTGCGGCGAACCCAAGACCTGCACTAATAGCAACTATTGGATTGGTTATAAAGCCAGCACCAGGTATGGACGCAAACGCCTCTTTTGTCTTGGTCTTCAACCACGAACCGTTGAGAGTTTGCATCTTGTTGATTTGTCTTTCGAGTCTTTTCATCTCTGAGTTTATGGCACGTATCTTACTTATCTCACCCACAGGCATAAGGTCTCGCTTTCGACGAAGCTCCTCAATGCGTGTAGATAGGGACGAAACAGAGGCTCCGAGCTTATTAAGATTTGTACCTAACGCCATCCCATGAGTCGATACCCCCATAAGTTTCTGCGATAAGTTGCTCGCTGTAACAGCCACCTTAACCATCTTACTCGAGGCGTTGTCTTTCAACGAAAAAACATATTCTACTATATTTGCCATTTGTACGAAGAAAAATATTACCTTTGTAAAAAAGAAAGTTATGAACAATATTGAATTCTGGGGTAATGTCTTTGCCTACCTTATTATTATCAGTCTATTGGCTAAGCCGATAATTTTTCTATTTGTGCTTATATTTTCGGCTGTCAAAAGCCTGCTTTCAGATCTTCCTAAATTTTTTAATAAGGTGGTTTTACCTTTTGTCAAGAAAGAAAAGATATTCTTTGCACTTCTTTTTATAGTAATAATCTCGACCCCAATATTGTTACTTACTCTCGGTAGTGAGACACACATTACCTTTTTACCTCTTTCAATATTCCTAATACTTGTATTACCGATATACGTTATCAAGTTTCTTATTTGTATCACCATCAGATTATTCCGCGACCGACACCTTGCTCCCAAAGTTTAAGAGCAATGCCAGTGCGGTAATAAAACAGTTCAGGATTATCCCTTAACATTTCACTTCCCAAAAGCATTGCTCCAAAAACAGTGTTGGTCTCAAAACTCGTTCTGAAATCCCTTTTACCCTCTTCTAAACAGTGTAAAAAGTGCTTTTTTTTAGCTCTAACGAATTTTGTACCTGTAGAATAGCGGCTATAAGATACTCCTCATCGCTGAGTATTTCCGTATCACCATCGAGCCAAAGCTCATTAAGAAGGAATTCATTTGCCTTCGCTATTCCAAGTTCGGCATTTATGGTCATCATCGTGTAGTTACCTATTTCGGCTATACCGATAGGTCTTAGCACAGCCAATTTTCCCTCTACCTCGATGACGTTCAACTTACGAGGAGCGTACTCTTTTTGCCACTCCTCGACACGTTCCTTTCCGAAACGCTTACAGAGCACCTCGAATCCTGTGTTCTCAACTTTTGTGATTTCTTTTACCGTTTTTTTTGTTTCCATCTTACTTCTTGATTTTACATTTGAATAATGTCCATTGCAAGGAACGGAAGAGTTACCTCCCGCATTTTTGCATTTTGCTCCATAGAGTTTACTGCCTCGGTAAAGGCTATACCTCTAACGTTGAATACCGTTTTCTGTTCGGCTGCCGTCTTTTGCAACTTCACTGTCATCACGATAGCCTCGTGCGGTACTTCGGTGATGTCAGAGTAACCCGCCATCATAGCGGCTCTATTCATTGCGTCGAGCTCGAAGCCCAATACCTTGATGCTTCCCTCGCATTTTATATTACCCTCCTGTATGTCGAGCGGATTCTGCCCCGTGCCATACAAGTGCTCCTTCTCTACGGTCTTTTTTAACTCAAAGCCCCTAAGACCGTTGATACGCCTACCCAGCAGGATAAGCTCACCATGCTTCCAAGCACACTCACTGCTTCTGATATTTATATTTGCCATAATTCAATTAGTTTTTCTTTATTGAAGCCGTCAGACCAAGTCCGACAGTTATCCAAGTTAGATATCCCAAAGGCAGAACTTTTATTTCTATCGGCAGAGTAGATGTATTTACCAAATCTGCCTCAATATCTACCTTTACCACCACGGCAGACACTTGTCCTTTAAGCCCTGTCAGAAGCGAGGACTCTATTGTATTTTCTATATACGATGCCTCCGAATCATTGATAGTGCCATTGCTTTTGAGTGTTACAAAGTTTTCGACGAATGGCTGAAAAGCTATCGTCGCTATACGTTGTGCTTTGTCGATTACCCTGCCGTGAGCGAGTATTCTGAAGTCGTCGTCTGTACACATTTTGTCTACCCCAAAAAAGTACCCTGCTACTCCTACGCGGTGATGGAATGTCATGAATCCCGCGTCGTGCAGGTTTTCCATGTCGAGCCTATTCTCGATAGGCTTCGTACCAATGTATATGCGTTCTGCTGACAAAGAGCCGTTCTGTCCGCTGCCGAGCTTTACGTGTGCCGGATACTTTACCGCACGAGCCAAGGCAAGGCTAACCGCAGCCGAACCATCCGCCCTTGTGCTACCAAGCACCACTGCTGCATATCCGTTAGCCTGCTCACTCGGTTTGTAAGTATTCGTTGCGTCTTCAGCGGCAACTCGCCCCTCTATAAACACCCTCAAAGGATTGTTCTTTGCCTGTTGTGTTTGCCCAAGTACCTTAGCCTTTCCCACGGCGGCGGCTACGTCGGTGTCCAAAAAGCCAGCCCCTGCATTGTAGCCGGAAGCCGGCTTGCGTGCTACCGCAACGAGGTTTATCTCTCCGTTGCTTTCCGTAAGAGCCTTGGCAAGACCGTCCGCGTTGGTAACATTAAGCACGTCTGCCATCGTAGCCGTTTCGGCGGTACCATAAATATAAAGCAACTGTTTACCGCCAAGCTCCTCGTAATACTCTTTTATCAACCCCCATGTAAAGGGCTCTTTTGCCTCAGTATAACCCTTTTGCTCTGCATCTTGCAGGCTGTAGACTTGTCGTAATACATTTATATTACTTGTCTCTTTTACCGTAGCTGCAAGGCAAGGCACCGCGTCCAAAACAGCAATCTCCCGAAGGAGATTACCGCTCGATACTTTTATTTTTGCTCCTGGAAATGCCATAACACTTACTGTTCTTGTTTTAAGTTATCTTTATACGCGGTCAAGGCATCTATCAGGTCGGCTTTCTTATTGCCCGCCGGCTGCAGCCCGAGATCCGCCACGTAATACTTTAGCTGGTCATACGATAGAGCGTTTATATCTACCTCCGCAATAGGTGGTAAACTCGATGGTATATTATCCTCTTTGCTGCAAATATCCGCTCGGGTATACCTCTTTGTTTCGCCTTGCCCATAGCTATCGGCTGCCCCTCGGTCGTGGAACAGCACACCGCCGTTAACGTAAACCTCCATTGAATTTGGATACCTCTCGAAGTAGTCTTTCAGCTGTGTCTTGTCGACATCGCCTAAAGGAGCTACAACAGCTGCAAGAGCAATACCCGTTACACCGGCCGTCTGAACAACGGCAACCTCATCGCCCGTTGCCGAATATGAGGCAACAGCTATGCCACTCAATAAGAGCAGGCAAAGGAACAATTTTCCAAAAAATCCTTTCATCTTTCTATCTTTTAATTGGTTATTAATTACTATTTAAACATTGTTTTAAAAACAATGAGAGGGTAAAGTTACCCCCTCATCGAAGGTTAAGCCCCCTGAACGATAGCTATTATACCCTTCCAGCTGGCTCTGCGGCAACGTCCGCCCACCTTAACGAGAGCCGACAGAATGTCACCATAATACATTGCGTCGGACTCGTTTTGAAACGGCACAATGTCGCCTTTTGCCTTTGCAACACTGCGTTTTTGCCAACAGAGCGATGCAAGATTGTCGGTTGCTTGCAGTGCTGCGCCGGGTACGTTCAATACTCCTGCCTGGCTAAACGACAACACGGTGGAACGCTCCATTATTTTGAAGCCCGCGAACTCACCGCAAATGCCTTGCGACAGGTCGGCTGTCGCCTGGAACGCTGCCATCTGGTTCGCCGAGAGGCTGTCCAAGAATTGCTGATGCATATACGATTCGAGCATAGCGTAGCGGTCTTTCTTTGGCACGCCGTCTTTATTCATCTTAGCTTGAGCCGTTTGGAGCTCTTTGTAAGTAAACGCCTTACGGTTACCTGTCTGCCCGTCGGAAGGATTGACAGGAGCAGCTGCTCCTGTCGTTGTTATCTTTGCCGAAGCCGGTATCTCGTCGGCTACGAATGTCGTCCCGTTATACTTAAGCCCCTTCACCCAAGTATACGGCAAGTTATCGCCGACAGCTTCTATCAAAGTTGCTACATGGTCACTCAAAACGCTATCGGTCTTGTCGTAGCTGACTTCGTGTGCTTCTTGCCACGAAACGAGTACCGGGTCTGTCGTGTAGACATCGAGCGGGTAAGTAACGGAAGTATCTCCGCGCTGCACCACAACGGCGGGGAATGTTTTGCGATTTTTTACCACTGCAGGAGAGTTACCCGCCTGCGGTATGTGTACCACCGAGCCTCCGAGCACAAAATCGCTCTCATCGACGGCCGCCTCAAAATGAGGATTTTCTTTGCGAAGTTTTTCGACAATATATGATGCGAAAACTTCCACTGGAATAGTGCTTATAGCACCTGGATTAATTGCCATAATCTTTTATCTTTTTATTTGTTATACAAATCGTTCATTTCCGATACGCTTCTATCTACAATGCCACTACCACCATCGAAGCAATAGCTGCTATCGTAGCCGGCGGTCACACGTTCATCTGTTCTGCTTGAGTTGTTCATAATACTCAGGGTATTTAGTTTTTATCACCTCCAGCTCACCGCTACAATAGAGATCGTGCCAAGTTTTACCTTCATACTGTGAGGGTACTTTGGCATCGCCGAGTTTGTCGGCTATCGTAGTCTGTGGCTGCATTGCGTCTACAAGCATTTTCAATCCAGAAGGATTGCCTTCGTAGTCTTTGCCGAGTTTGTCGGCAAGTTCTTTCGTCAATTTCTTGTCTGCCATTCCTTTTTCGAGGATAGCATCCACCTCTTTCTTATTGCCTGCCGCTTTGAGGTCGGCAAGCTCTTTTTCCAATTTGTCAGCCTTTTCGGCTCTTGCCGCAAGGTCTCCAATTTTAGCGTTGATTTGGTCTATGCTGAGGTCGGCAGTCGTGCCGGGCAGCTTCAAATCAGCTACTTTTAATACTTTTTCTTCCATATTATCTTTATGTTTTAATGAAAAATTGTCACTCAAATCTCTAAGTACGTTATCTTTATCGTCGTAGAGCTTGGCAATGGCGTTGTAATTGCCCGGTATATCTACGATAGAGCATTCACGGGGGAACCACTTTGTTACAGTCGGTCCAGTCTGTCCCTCGAGCTTGTATTTCGGGTCGTCGGTGAGTTCTATCGCCACGATATGACCCACAGAGGCTGCAGCGTAGAAGCCGTCCTCTATCTCTTGATAGAGATTTGGGAACTTTGTCGTGTTGACCACAGGCTTGGCAAAGACCTTTCCGCCTTCCGTACGTATATCTTCCCATCTTACCGCAATACCCGACTCGCGGTCGTGCATCAGGAAGCCTATTGCCGGCTTAAATCTGTCGAGCATAAGGCCGCTCGTCAATAGTCGGTAGCCATACACGTTAACACTGTCGTCCGACAGGCAGAACTCTTTATTTATTTTCTTGTACGCCATTGATATCTTTGAATTTTTCGGCAAAAGTAGTATCGCCACATACCCCCACCAAAAACTTATGCCATAATGGCAGTGGTTTTTTTCTGCCCAACCCATACGAGATAATTTTGCACCACAAAGAAAACAGCATATATATATGGGACAAAAGAAACAAACGAAACTCCGGGAGGTTGCCAAGACCTTATTTATGCAAGGCTTGCCGCAAACCGAGATAGCCGACAAACTCGGCGTGTCAAAAGTGTCTGTCAGCCGTTGGGCTAAGGAGGAGAACTGGGACGTACTCCGAAAAAACCTTGTAAACTCCAAATCGGAACGCCTAAGCGAGCTCTACGATGAGCTTGCCGCCCTCGGTGCAGCCATAAAGAGCCGCCCCGAAGGCGAACGCTTCCCAACATCGAAAGAAGCGGACATACGCCGTAAGATAATAAAAGATATATCGGAGCTCGAAAGCAAGTACAACATAGCCGAAGCGTCGATAATAGCCCGCGACTTTACTATGTTTTGCCGCGACATAACGCAGGACGAAGACCCCGACCTTACGTTTGCCAAGCGTGTAAATGATATGCTTGAGCTGTTTATTGATCATTTAATCGAGAAGCAAAAATGGCACAGCGTAAAATAATAGGAAAAGCATCCGATGTAGACATAGTAAAAGAGTATAAGGCGTTCGTCGAGAGCTTCCGCCGTGTAACTGTCGCCAATGTCAACGAGACTTCCATAGAGAAGGCAAAGCGTATAAAGCGGCTCGAAGCATCGCCTGAGGAGTGGTTTCGGTACTACTTCCCGAACTATTGTACCTCAGAGCCTGCACCGTTTCATAAAGCGGCGACAAAGCGTATTATCGCCAACGCTGAATGGTTTGAGGTCAGGGCGTGGTCTCGTGAGCTTGCCAAGTCTGCCCGCTCGATGATGGAGGTAATATACCTTGCTATGACGGGCAAGATTAAACTTGTAATACTCGCTTCGGCAAATCTCGATAGTGCCACTAAACTGATAATGCCATTCAAGGCTTGCTTCGAAAGCAATCAAAGGTTGATAAATGATTACGGCGAACAACAAACATTCGGGCAGTGGGACACAAAGGCATTCAAGATTAAAAAGGGCTGTGCCTTCTATATCTTCGGAGCCGGGCAGTCGCCGCGTGGCGTGCGTAATGAAAACATTCGCCCGGACTTTATCCTGATAGACGATATCGACACCGACGAGGAGGTTCGTAACGAAGAGATACAAAAGAACAAATACAAGTGGATAATGGAGGCACTATATGCCACTCGTTCCATATCCAAGCCTCTCCGTGTGCTTGTCAACGGCAATATCATCGGCGAACACAGCACTGTTAAGATGCTCGAGGAAAACGCCGACTATTTCGAGATAGTCAATATCCGCGACGACAAAGGCAAATCGACCTGGCCGCAGAAGAATAGCGAGGAGTATATCGACCGTGTTTTGTCTAAGATAAGTTATGAATCGGGGCAGAAGGAATACTTCAACAACCCTATGGACGGCGGCGACACGTTCCGCAGCTTAAAGGACGGCAAGATACCAGACCTCCGCTCCTGTGCGGTGGTTATTTACGCCGACCCCTCTACAAGTAACAAGGATAAGACGAGTGGCTCCGATAAAGCTATCGGCATTATACTTAAAAAAGGTATGGACTACTACATTGCCCGCTGTGCCTGCGACACGATGAGCAACGCAAAGTTTATCGACTATCTTTTTGAGTTCTACTCGTGGGCAAAGGCAAACGGAGCCGATAATGTAAGGGTGTTTGTCGAGAACAATACCTTGCAAGACCCATTCTACGAACAGGTGTTATTGCCCCTTATATACTCGCAGGCAGTAGCAACCGGTGTGTTCTTACCCATTACGCCCGATACCCGCCAAAAGCCCGAGAAGTGGAGCCGTATCGAGGGTACACTCGAACCTATAAACAGGCTTGGGCATTTGATATTCAACATAGACGAAGCCGACGACCCTCACATGAAGCGACTCAAGGCACAGTTTCGCAACGCAAGTCGCAAGCAAAAGAAGCTCGACGGACCGGATATGGTAGAGGGTGGTGTCATCGTACTCCGCGAGATGGAGATAACCGACTCTGCAGATTCGTACGAAGTGATACAAACAAAACGAAACAAAAGAGCATTCTGATACCTAACACCTAACACCTAATCAATATGATAGTAACAGTAGAAGAACTTTCACAGACAAGCCTTTATCCGGAGATAATAAAGGCTATAACTCGCGACAACACTCAAGCGGCAGAACTGCAAATACTCGCTGCCGAAAGCCTCACTCGTTCGTATATGAGTAAATACGACTGCGATGCCATTTTCGGTACGGTCGACAAAGAACCAACCTACAAGGGAGCAGCGCTTGAACTCATCAAAAAGGTTATAAAAATCATAGCCTCGTATTACTTGGTACGCCTGGCAAATCCCAACGTTGACCTCGAACTGTTTCGTCTTGATTATCAAGACGCACTTGACTGGCTCAAAGACCTACAAAAAGGCGATGTCGCTCCCGACTTACCATATAAACCGGATGACCCCAATACGCCCAAAGACGAAAGCGGCGACAGCGTCGCTTGGACTTCTAATATAAAACGCAACAATCACTTTTAACCATGAAAAAAGATAAAAAGACAGACAACACAATCGTAAAAAAAGCAACACATCCCGCCATCGTAGTGCAGGACATGACCCTTGTCTCTCCAGACCGCAATACCGCCGACATTGGCAAACTCAAGGCGGCTATCCAGAGAGCCGAAAGCATTACTCTGCCTAAGCGAGTACAGCTATACGATATATACAATCATATTACCACCATCGACGGACACCTTAGCGGTATCATCGAGAAGCGTGTCGCAGCCATCCAAAACAAGTCGCTTTATTACAAAGATAAGAAAGGTAGGCGTGTGGACGCTTTCGATACATTGATATCCTCTCAGAAGTTCAACGACCTCGTTAGGATAATAATCGAAAGCAGGCTCTGGGGTATCAGTGGCGTGGAGTTTATCGTCGGCAGCCGGTTCGACTTCGAAGAGGTGCCACGCAAGCACATAATACCCGAAAGGAACGTGATAGTACAGTCTCAGTACGCCAACGAGGGCACAGACATCGACGACCTACCGTTCGTCTGGACCGTAGGCAAAAAAAGAGACCTGGGCAAGCTGCTGACCTGTGCCATGTACTCGCTTTATAAAATCAATGGTTTTGGAGATTTTGCTCAGTTTGTGGAGATATTCGGGCAGCCGGTACGTATCATATATTATGATGCTTACGATACGAAAACAAAGGAGCAGCTATCGACATTGCTCAAATCGTCAGGCTCATCGTTGGCTATGATGATACCCAAGCAGGCACAGTTCCAAATGCTCGACGGCAAGACCGCCAACAGCAATGGCGACCTGCAACTTAACTTTATTCGTGCCTGCAACGACGAGATGTCAATAGCCGTACTCGGCAATACCGAGACTACCGCTGCAAGCCGTTCGAGTGGCTACGCTCAGGCGAAAGTGCAGAGCGAGCAACAGTTCGAGATAACAAAGAGCGACCTTGCATTCGTTCAAAATACGCTTAACGACGCTAAATTTCTGCGTATACTGCAGAGCTATGGCTATCCCGTTACGGAAGGAGGCGGTTTTGAGTTCGAGCAGGAGGTAGATATTGAGAAGCTCAAGGCACGGCTCGACATCGACCGCGAGGTCTCGCTCAAAGTACCTCTGTCTGACGATTATTGGTACGATACATACGGGCTGCCCAAACCCGACAATTACGACGAACTCATCGCCAAACGTGAAGAGGAACGTGCCGCAATGCTCGCTCTTGCAAAAAAGGCGGAGGAGGACAATAGTGATGATAGCAATGGTAAAAAGGACAAAGGCAAGAACCTTTTTGCCAACTTATACGATTTTTTCGTAAAAGCCCCGCCGACGGCGAGCGGGGCAGAACCCGATACAGATTTCTAATCGATGACCTCTACTACGGCGAGCCCTGCCCCTGTTGTTCGTTGGCGGACACTCACACATCGCATGGCATCACATTCAGCCCCGAGGTGATAGCCGACGCTTTGATCGGCATCTACGAAAAACGCTATAATCCGCTCACGGAGCTCGACAGAGGATTGTTCAGAGAGACACTGCGGCATATTAACGCCGCAGTAGGTGAGGGCTTCGTAAAGGCTCACTTCGACCCTACGAGCGAGTTTGCCCGACAGATACGGAGTAATAACGAGATATGGAGTGCTTTTAAGGTACATCGTATGCAGCAAGACATCGCAGGCAAGATGCTCGACCGAGACGGCAACCTGAAACCATTCTCCAAGTTTGCCCAAGATGTGCAGTCTATTACCGACCACCAGTGTAAGCAATGGCTGCGTACCGAGTACGATACAGCCGTACTGCGTGCACATCTTGCTGCTGAGTACAAGCAGTTCGAGGCAGAGAAAGACGTATATCCCAATATCGAGTGGACACCGACCACATCGCATACACCTGGCGAGGATCACCGCCCGTTCTGGGGCGTGGTGCGTCCTGTAGGCGACAGTTTTTGGAGCAAACACCACCCCGGCGACAGGTGGAACTGCAAATGCGGATGGGAGCAGACTGATAGAACGCCGACAAGCGTGCCGACACTACCCGCTCCGATAGCAAAGAAAAGCACGCCACATACAGGACTCGACAACAACCCCGCTCTCGACGGACAGATATTCGGCGACAGCCATCCGTATTTCCCCAAGAGCTGTGCCTCTTGCCCGCTAAATAAAGGGCTCATAAAACGAAAGGTAAAAGACTGCTACGCCTGCTCCCACGCCGCCGAGCTACTCAGCACCGCCGACGACTTCAAAAAGGTAAAAGAGTTCAAGAACGGCGGGGCGTACCTCGAGCACGAACAGGTAGACCGGCAGAGCGGCGACTACCGTATGATAAAGCGTATCGGACTGGAGTTCGCACGTATGGGTATGGTAGCCAAAGCCACGCCCAAGTTACATTTCAAAGACCCCGAGTATAAAGTAATATACGGCTCGCTCATAGGCACCAAGTACGAACGCAAGTGTCCCGACCTGCTTATCGACGGTAAGTTCTATGAGTTGGAAAGTTTTTCGGGGAAGTGGGCTAAGATAAAGTTAAAACACATGTTGTCTAATGGTTTAAAACAGTCCGACCGAATAGTAATAAATAACACCAAAGGAGGCTCAGACAGAATTATAAGAAAGCTTATAAAAGCTCGAGAGAATATTGGTGCTCGTATCTCAGAAGTGTGGTTATACGAAAAAGGAAAGCTAAGACTATTCTATAAAACTACAGGAGGCTAAAAGCCTCCTGCGATACAACGTGCCGTAGCACATGCTAAAAACCATAACGGTTTCTGAGTGCAAAGGTAATACTTATTTTTTAAACACCAAACAAAAATCGATTAAATTCCATTTAAACGAAAAAACAAGTTTGGTTATACGAAAAAGGAAAGTTAAGACTGTTCTATAAAACTACAGGAGGCTAAAAGCCTCCTGCGATGCTCCACACCGTAGTGTAAGACTAAAAGCGTAATGCTTTCTGAGTACAAAGGTAATACTTATTTTTGATATATGGAGTGTTTTCTTTTTGAGTGGGCTACTTTTTTATCACCTTTTCTACTTCTGTTTCTATCAAATTCTTTATCTTCTCCGTAAGCTCTTTGCTCTCTCCGATAAATTGCCTCTTGGGTATAGTTACATTGCGGTTCCTGCCGGCTGTGGTCGTTCCCTCATTGTGTGCAGCAGCGTACGGCGTACGGTTCTCTATCTTTACACTGCCTCTTTGAGGTATATCCTGTATGTTGTTGTACAGGTGTTTTCTCGACGACATAAGTGTCTTATTCTTCTTGTCGCCATACTTCGACGATAGCCGTAGAGCCGGCTTCCATTCGTGTAGCCCGTCGTCGACAAAACCTCCCATCTCGAAGTTCTCTCTAAAATGCTTTTTGGCTATCGCTCCGGCTTTTATCGGCAGTGTTCTGTCTATCAGCCGTCGTATCTCATCTGCCTGTCGCTCTATATTCTTTGTAAACTGTTCGGGTGTCATATTCAATTCCTACAAATCCAATTTCATTTGCCTGCTGTCATCGCCACAGGGCTCATTGTTTTCTCTCAGATAACGCCAAAAAGTGCGTTCGCTCATCGGATAGCTCTTACGCACGATATGGCGGTAGACCCAGCGTTTACACCTGTCTTGCCTGCCTGCCTCGTAGTTGTCTGCTACAAGCTGCCGCACTATCTCCGATCTTCTTTTGATGTTATTGTTCATTTCTTTTCTCTTTTTCAAAAGGAGGGGCAGGAGAAGCCTGCCCCTCCTCCGCTAAAAACATACAAATTTTTGAAAGCAATTCACAACACAATGAAATACTGTTTTATAATCGTTTAAAAAGCCCACGCTACACACGATTGCAGCCTCTTTACATTGCCGTGGGCGAGCACGTCTAATCTCTCGTTATTAGAACCGAATGGTTTGTTTGTCGGGCACCTCCACCAACCATTAAGGGAATGCCTCCTAAAAATTTAATCTAATTCAAAACATCGCCAAAGACAGGAGACTCGTACTTAAACGAGAATCCGCCGTAATATTCTCTTCTAAACAGCACTTTTCCATCATACTTTAAAGTAAAAGTGCATCCAGGGCACTCATTTTTGTCGGTAGAGTCCATCGTTATTTTTTTTATGTCAAGTATCTCACTTGGAAACAATGCTTTCAAAGCTCGTTTTGCTAAATTTAGCTCGTATTCGTCTTGTGCCCTTTTGGCGGACTCAAGCACATCAAATATCCTTTTGTCTTTTTTCATCGTAATTCGTAATTGATAATTTGTAATTCGATTTCACGCTTCTGTCATGCCAAGCGGTACGCTGACCCATTTGCCATTGTCGTCTTTGTACTCGGCACGCACAAACGTTTTGCTGATTTGTGGACGGTATGCCTTTTCGATGATTTCGACACCATCTATCAGTTCGGCATTGCCGCTTTCGGTGGCGAGCTTACGCAACTGCATCACTCGGCTCGCTTTGAGGTTGCCCATTGCATCACGGCTCAGGAGCTTCATTATTGCATTTACCAACAGCCGGCTGTTGTCGTCGTTGGCAAACGACGATATCACCTCTTTTACTTTGGCGATACCTTCGTTCACCGTGTCGTCATAGTCATCTGTCTGATGGTTGCCGAGTGTGATACGGTACATACCGTCGGCAGAGCTAAACGTATTGCTCTTTTGGTCGGCTTTCGTGTTGAATATCTCCTCTTTTAGCTTCAATGCGTCGGCAAATCGTTCGTATACGCCTTGTTTGCTCCTCGCCAAGCTTTTGCTCACCTCCTGCAGTGTTGGGAACACCTCCCTCACCGCTTCGTCCACAAGCTGCTTGTATGCATCTCTGTTCTCTTTTTTGAGGCGGTCTTTTTCCTTCGCCTCTTTAAATTTGCGATACTCTTCGGCTTCGCTTCCTGTTAATCTGATTTCTTCCATATTATTTTGATTTATTACTGTTTATGTTTAACGCCTTATTGAACTCTACACTTGTAATTTCGATAAAAACAGAAGGTAGCTTCATTCTATCGTCAAAATAACAATACAAACCATCTGAACCTATCTCTATATATGGAAAAATAAATCTACCATATACATTATCAACACCTCCATCAGATAAAATATCCATAAGTGAAAAGTAACTACTTTTACCTAAGCTATCAAAGAAGGCTTTGCACTCTTTACCTTTTTTAGTTCTTAAGTTTGGTTTATATAAGCCTTTATGTTCTTTTGATGGATTAAACTCTTTAAGGTCAATATCTTGTTCTGAATCAAAACCAAGTGCTAAGTATATTGTTACTCTATTAAAATTTTGTTGTCCTTTACGTCCTAAAAACTCGTCATTCCATTTAGGGTAACGTTGTTTTATCTGCTCCACGTTATCTTTCTCTATTTGGAGCTCTTTTGTCCTCATATCATATAGTTTTTTATAGAGAGCACTTTCTTTGTCTATTAATTTGTAATACATATTGTTGCTTATTGTTTTTTAAATTAATTATTTGTTCTTTGTTTATTCTTCAAACTAACCTCATACTCTCTTTCTTGCTTTACATCAAACCTCTCTGTTATCTTACAATAACATACCATCGCCACTACATAAAACTTCTTATTATTTACGGCGGTAACACTCAGCTGTTTCTCGGGGGCAGTCGTGCCAACTACTTGTAACTTATCCTCATCAGACACCTTATCCTCCTTACCCAACCTATCAATCTCCATCTGCAAAACCTCTGCAAATCCATTTATATCACCGACGATAACATTATGTGTCAAACTCTCTAAATATCCTTTAGTCCTCTTGTAGCGTTCAAAAAACACCCGCTCCACAATAACTTTTTCTATAAAATACTCATTCATTGCTTATTATTATTTATTGTTTATCTTTCAACTCAAAACTATAACACGCTTTATTTGTTGCCTTTATTTTCAATAGATTATTGAAGGTTCTATTACTCCGCCGTACTCCGCAATACTGTATTATCGAGCCTCCGCACTGCCAACGTTGTCTGTGCTTGCACTGCCGACAGGTATAGCCGTTCTCCTCTATCCACCTGTGTTTAGGTGTTAGCGGGGCAGGCGCACATTCAAACTCTCTTGTATCGAAAAGCGTTTGCATATTATATATTATAAATACGTTACCTTTACTCCTGCCTTTCGGGCAACAGCGTGTTCTGCCGTAGCACCTTCGGACTTCTCCCAGCCGGGTAGCATCGCAATCTCGTCGCACACAGCAACAATTTCAAGTTCCCTTATCAATATCTCTGCTTCCGACAAACGTCTGCCCGCCTGCCGCTCAAGCATTGTTACCAGACGCATGGGATTTATGACAGTACATGCGTCCCAATCAAACTCATCTTCTGCAGCAGCAAAACGCTTTGCCGCCTCCTCCGGGTGTAAGCCTGTAATTTGCCCAGACAAATAAACTAATCTATACATATCTACTTGATTTTATTTTGTTTTACAACATCTTCGGCAAACTCATAAATGCCTCTTACTTTTTTCCAACAAAGAATAAAAACATTGGTATCCAATGAATTATCCGTTCTACAACACATAGTGTTACCCTGACCATACAGTCGACCCTCCGCATGTAGCTTTGCGGTTCTCGGATACTTGTTGTCAAGCTCCTCCGCCTTGTTTTTCAGGTCTATTATCATAGAGTCAAGGCTACATTCGTCTTTTATCAGATGGTGCTCAAACCGAGCAATATACTCCTGCATCTCTGCACACTTCTTGTTTGCAGGTTTCCACGTCTTTATATCTGTTACAAAATACATATCTCTTTTGGTTGATTAAAAAGGCTTTCGTGCCGCTGCCACGGCACTACTCGCCGTCGTTATTAATTATGAGTACTTTTTCTATTCTTTTCGAGTAACATCTCTTCGGCAAGCCGAACAGTCGAGCTCATGTCCTTCACATTGCGTCGGAAGCCATAGTATATAGCCTGCAGACGTGTTTGCGGTATCTTGTTAAAGGAGGTATATTCGTTGCCTGTGGCACGCAGTATCATCGCTTTTGCTCCGTCCATCGTGATGGCGTAGCCAAGCTCAGAGGCAAGCCCGAAAGCTGCCGCTATCGCTCTCTTTCTCCATCTGTCCATATCGACACGCTTGTCGTCTGTCTTAGCGTCCATACGCCTGTTACCTTCGAGCGAGCTACACACCTGTTGTAGCTGCTGTAGAGTTAGTTCGTTCGTGTGCTCCACGCCATAGCCGGCAAGGATTCCCTCCTTTGCCTCCTGCCCGAGACCTTGCTGTCCCAAAAGGACGTGAAACTTCTTTATTAGCTGCTTGTGCAGCCTGTTGTAGTCAAAAATTTTTGTTGTTTTGGTTGTCATATCGTTTTGTATGTTTATTTGTTTCTATAATTGCATCTCAAACATAGCTGCCTTCTCTTCGCTTATCGTTATTGGTTTGCCTCCGCCGTATCTGCTTGTCGGGTAAGCACGGAAGCCTTCCACTTTGATGACCACATCGCTATCTCGCCATATTTTTAGGGCTGTTTTACCCTCTGGGTATTGTCCCTGCAGGTGTGTGATATAGATAAACAACTTCTCTGGGAAACGCTTTTTCCACCGCAGGTATGTCTCGGTATTCAGCCCCAAAAACTGTATCGAGTCTATTATGACTATTTTGGGGCTTTTCCTTTTCGAAAGGCGACATTCTATATCTTTGATATCCTCGTTGTTGAGTACTATGAAGCGACTGGCCTTCAC
>CAJPPQ010000002.1 GCA_905372605.1 Porphyromonadaceae bacterium | reverse complement strand
CGGGGCTTGTAGTGCCACTTATCTTTGCTGCGATATTCTACAAGAGTTTTTATCACGGCGACGATAGGCTGGGCGACGTATTGGAGTTTTTCCGCGTATCGCACGTACTGACCAACCTTATCCTAATCTCGATGGTACCGAATTTTATTGCCGTTTTCTTGCTTAATATGTTCGATAAATGGCACTATTTGCGTGGAGTGTTCGTTTCCATAATGATATACCTTTGCATCGCCTTTTTTATGTAGGTCGATAAACAATATGCACAAATAGAGTAGTTTACGCTATATCGTGAAAAGTACCGAGCTTGTAATATCCGTTGTGATACCGATGTACAATGCTGCCGCTACTATCGTGCGTGCATTGGATTCGGTAAAGCGTCAGACCTATAGGTGTGGCTATCAGATATTGATAGTCGATGATGGTTCCGACGACAATTCACGTGAGATAGTAGATAACTATATGGCAGACAATCCTCAAATGGATATTACCGTTGTAAGTCAGCCAAATAGAGGCGTGTCTGCAGCGAGAAATGCGGCTCTTAGGCAAGCTGAGGGCGACTATATCGCTTTTCTCGATAGCGACGACGAGTGGGACAAAAATAAAATTGACTATCAGGTTCGTTATCTCGAAAATGAGGAATATTACTTTGTGGCAGCGTTGAGAAATAGAGAACGGATAACATTTCCTTACCGAAAGTCGAACGATGGTCGATTTGCCATCATTACTCTGCGTCGACTTTTGTGTAAGGTAGTGGGGCAAACCTCAACAGTAATTTTCCGTAGAGAAATATTGACTAATACCGGTTTTTTCGACGAACAGCAGCGATATTCGGAAGATGCAAACTATTGGATGAGAATTTCTTTGAATAATAAGATGGTAATACTCAATAAGGTACTCGTATCCACAGATAACGACTATGGTAGTAATGGATTGTCGGCAAATATGAAAGAGATGGAACGAGGTGTGAAGAAAAATATCAGAGATATGTATGCTATAGGTGCTATAAATGCTGCAGAATACCTGTTTTTCAATTTATTTTCGACCGTCAAGTACATTATAAGGCTTATCAGGTGGTAGACTGATGTTTTTTTGATAGCAAAAGACTATTATTTGAAAAATTACTATCAGACTTTAGTCGTTTTGTCATTATTAATATTACCTTTGTTTCTCGATTTTTCTAATAATTTTATACACTACAAAAATAGTAATAGATGGAAAAAACTGTCGTTAGCGGTATTCGCCCCACAGGCAATCTGCATTTGGGTAATTATTACGGTGCTATGGTGAATTTTTTGAAGATGCAGGAGCATCACCGATGTTTCTTCTTCATCGCCGATTGGCATTCGCTTACGACGCACCCCGATCCCAAGATGTTGAAAGAGAATGTGAAAAACATTCTGGCGGAGTATATAGCGTGTGGTCTCGACCCGCAGAAATCTACTATCTACGTACAGTCCGATATAAAGGAGATAGCCGAACTCTATCTGCTCCTTAATATGCAGGCATATCTGGGCGAACTCGAAAAGACAGTCTCTTTCAAAGACAAAGCTCGTAAGAATCCAAACAATGTAAATGCAGGTCTGCTCACGTATCCCGTATTGATGGCGACAGATATACTGATACACAATGCCGATTTCGTACCCGTGGGCAAAGACCAAGAGCAACATCTGGAGATGACTCGCAACTACGCACAGCGGTTCAACAGCCGATACGGTACCGATTTTTTCACACTGCCCGAGCCGTTCTGTTTCGGGCAAGAGCTCGTCAAAATACCCGGACTCGATGGTTCGGGCAAGATGGGCAAGTCCGAAGGTAACGCCATTTATCTTATCGATGAGCCGAAAGATATAGAGAAAAAAGTGAAGCGGGCACTCACCGATAGCGGAGTCGCGGCACCGAATCAGCCTAAGCCCGATTATATAGAAAACCTCTTTACCATAATGCGAGTAGTATCTGCGCCTGAAGTGGTCGAGCACTTCGACCGACAGTGGAATAGCGCCGAAATTCGTTATGGCGATCTCAAAAAGCAGCTTGCCGAAGATATTATCAAAGTTACTACCCCGATACGTTTGGCTATCAACGATATAAAGGCAAACGACACATATCTCGAAACTATTATCGAGGAGGGAGCCGAAAAAGCACGCCATAGTGCAGCTAAGACCATCGAGGGAGTACGTCGGCTCATGGGCGTGAGATGATTTTTAACAAAATTTTTATTTAAAAGAGACCATACAATGAACTTGGCTATAATAGGTTATGGAAAAATGGGGCAACTGCTCGAGCGTATTGCGAAGCAGCGAGGACACAAGATAGTATCGATAATCGACACACACAACGTGGCCGATTTCAATAGCGATGCCTTTCGGTCTGCCTCTGTAGCATTCGAATTCACTACTCCTCAGACAGCGGTAGACAATATCAAACGCGCTTGGGAACAAGACGTAAAGGTAGTATGCGGTACCACAGGCTGGGCATCGGCTCTGCCATCGGTATTAGAGACGCTTCGCTCCGATGGCAAGTCGCTCTTCTGGGCGTCGAATTTCAGTGTGGGAGTAAATATTTTCTGGGCTATAAACCGCAAAATGGCTCGGCTGATGAACCGATTTGCTCAGTACGAAGTAGATATCGAAGAGATACACCATATCCACAAAAAAGATGCTCCTTCGGGTACTGCCGTTACGCTTGCCGAAGTAGTGACTGACGAACTAAGCCGTAAAAACGGCTGGACACTCTCGCCACAGAAAGAACACGACAAGATAGAGATAGCCGCTCTCCGACAAGGCGATGTGTGTGGTATACACACTATTAGATACGAAAGCCACGAAGATACGATAACTCTTACACACGAAGCAAAATCGAGAGAAGGTTTCGCTCTCGGTGCTGTGGTAGCGGCAGAGTTTATGGAAGATAAAGTGGGATATTTCACTATGGACGACCTTTTGCAACTGTAAAAGATAAAATCCGCAGTATACGCGCCTATGGACGACAAACTATATTATAAAATATCGGAGGTATCTGCCATATTGGGAGAGTCTTATGCTACGCTGCGTTTTTGGCAGAAGCACTTTAAGCTCAATATTCACACAGTCAACAATATACGATACTATACCGCTAAGGATATAGAGACACTGAAAAATATACAATATCTCCGACGCGATGCAGGCTATAAAGTGAAAGGAGCCAAGCAAAAACTTGTAAACGACGAACGTAAGACTACGTCGCGACGCAGCATAGCCGAGCGACTCATGGCAATACGAAGCGAACTTTTGGCTATCAGGCGAGAACTGAATACAGGTTCGTTCTCGGAGACAGTCATCGTAGACTGATTTCGGACGTATGCTGTTTCTGTGGTTATTTTTTATTAACTTTGCAACTTCGTTTTGCCGTATGGCAAGCAGTTGCATATCAATACATATTAATGGTAAAAAATATGACAAGAGAAGAAATAGAACAGAAAGTAAAGAATTTTTTGGTAGAAGATATTGAGGTCGATGAGAGTGTCATTACACCCGATGCACTTCTCAAAGACGACTTAGGTATCGATAGTCTCGATTTTGTAGATATCGTAGTGATAGTAGAGAAAAACTTTGGCGTGAAAATAAAACCCGAAGAGATGGCCGACGTAAAGACATTCAGCCAGTTTTGCGATTATATAGAGACAAAAGTGAAGTAATACCATCGGTCTTTCGCTACCGAAATCGTTGTAATACAATAAATATCAAATAGTATGACTACCGAATATCAATACGACCAAGCTATAAGCATTTGTCGGGGTGTTTTCGTAAAAAAACTCACCGATTACGGTGCGGCGTGGCGTATTATGCGGCAGGAATCGGTTACAGACCAGATATTTATCAAGGCGAGTCGTATCCGCTACATAGAGCAGGCAGGAGTGATGGCTGTCGACGAAGATATTTTTTCGGAACTCGTAGGAATAGTGAATTATTCCATTATCGGTCTGATACAGATACAACTCGGGTATTCGGATACTATCGATACAAGCGAAGAGGAGGCGATAGAATGGTATGACCGTTTCGTGGCTGAGGCAAAGAAACTTATGATGGCAAAAAACCACGACTACAACGAGGCTTGGCGTCTTATGAGAGTGCAGTCGTATACCGACCTCATACTTCAAAAGATAAATCGGACAAAAACTATCGAAAACAATCACGGCATCACACTCATATCGGAAGGTATCGATGCAAATTATTATGATATGGTCAACTATGCCGTTTTTTATATGATAAAATGTCTGGAGGAAGAATGTAATGATAACCAATAAAATAAATAATATCAATCAAGAGCTTAAGTCGAAACTTGTAAAGCAGGAGCAAGCGACGTCGTTTCGTGTCGTGGGAATGATACTTCGTATATTGTTTGGCGTGGTATTCATATATTCGGGCTTTGTCAAGGCAATCGACCCTCTGGGGCATACATACAAGATGCTCGATTACTTCCAAGCTATGGGGCTGCCGCAGGTTTACTATCCTACATTGGTATTGAGCATACTAATGATAGCTCTGGAGTTTGCCATCGGGCTGGGTATGATAACGGGCATTTATCTTAAAATATTTTCGTGGAGTGCATTTGGATTTATGCTTGTAATGACGCCACTTACACTGTGGCTTGCTCTTACGAATGCCGTTTCCGACTGCGGCTGTTTCGGCGATGCCATAAAACTTTCGAACTGGGCTACTTTCTGGAAAAATATCGTTCTCATGGCGATAATAGTAGCAATACTATATTTCGAAAAATATCATAAGCCGTATTTGTCGCCGTTGCCGTCGAGTCTGATAGCTGCTTCGTTTTTTGGCTTCTCCGTGGCGATATCGTGGTATTGTCTTCTGAATCTGCCTCTTATTGACTATCTGCCCTATAAGGTAGGCAATAATATTCCCGAGCAAATGAAGATACCCGACGGTGCTCCGCTCGACGAATACGAGACCACGTTTATATACAGAGATCGTACTTCGGGCGAAGAGAAAACATTTGCTTCACTCAACGATGCTCCGTGGAACGATACCATCAACTGGGAGTATGTGTCGCAGAATACTAAGCTGATAAAGCGCGGTTACGAGCCGCCGGTACACGACTTTTTGATATTCGACCCCGAGCAGGGCGATATTACCGAAGATATTCTGACCGATAGCAACTATGTGGTAATGTTCGTAATGTACAATCTTAGCCTTGCAAACGAAAAAGCCATCGAAGACCTAAATCAGATTTACGTACAAATGTCTGAAAAGGGCTATCGGGTGGTTGCTCTTACGGCTTCTTCGCCCGAAGAGATAGACCGTTTTGCTCAGACCAACAACACACTTTTCCCGTTCTGTGAGATGGATGCGATACCGCTAAAAACGATGATTCGCGCCAATCCGGGAGTGATAATAATCAAAGAAGGGACGGTCGTAAGTAAGTGGAACGGACGTAACTCAAAAAAATCTTTTGAACAATTTTTGCAAAAAAACAACGTTTAATTCGATAAGACATAAATTGAAGCAATTATGAGGAAAAACATAGTAGCAGGAAATTGGAAAATGAATAAAACCCTCGAAGAGGGTATAGCTTTGGTAGACGAACTAAAAGCTCTATTGAAGGGCAAAACACCTAAATGCGAGGTAATAGTAGGGACTCCGTTCATACATCTTACTTCGGTAGCCGAGAGACTCAAAGAGACCAATATAAAGCTATCTGCCCAAAACTGTGCAGATAAGGCTTCGGGAGCCTATACGGGCGAGGTATCGGCAGCAATGGTAGCCTCTACAGGTGCTCAATATTGCATTATCGGGCACTCCGAACGTAGAACCTATTACGGCGAGACTTTCGAAATATTGAAGCAAAAAGTTACGTTGGCTCTCGAAAATAAACTTCGTCCGATATTCTGTATCGGCGAGACTAAAGACGAACGCCAAGCAGGCAAACAAAACGACGTTGTAAAGGCTCAACTCGAGGGCTCTGTCTTTCAGCTTTCGGCAGACGAGTTTTCGAAGATAGTGATAGCCTACGAACCCGTTTGGGCAATAGGTACAGGGCTTACTGCCACATCCGAACAGGCTCAGGAGATACACTCTTTTATCCGTCAACTTATTGCAGCCCGTTACGGAAAACAGTTAGCCGACGATACTACCATATTGTACGGAGGTAGCTGCAATCCGTCGAATGCCCGAGAACTTTTCGGCAAACCCGATGTAGACGGCGGACTTATAGGCGGAGCGTCTCTGAAAGCCAACGATTTCGTGGCTATAGTAGATTCGTTCTGAATGCCGACACACAATAGATAGATATAATCGAAGCAGATAAATTTTTAAAAAAGTAGCAGGCAAGGATAATGATTAGTTTGAGCGTAAATGTAAACAAAGTAGCCACACTCCGCAATGCACGTGGCGGTAATGTACCGAATGTATTGCAAGTAGCTCTCGACTGCGAGCGTTTCGGAGCCGACGGTATCACGGTACACCCTCGCCCCGACGAACGACATATCAGATACTCCGATGTCTACGTACTCAAATCGAATCTCACTACCGAATTCAATATAGAGGGCAACCCCGAAGGTAAGTTCATAGATTTGATAGAAAAAATCAAACCCAATCAGGTGACTCTTGTGCCCGATGCTCCCGACGCTCTTACCTCCAATGCCGGCTGGGACTGCATAAAGTACCAGAATCATTTGAGCGACTTGGTATCTCACTTCAAAGATTTCGGAGTGAGAGTATCTATCTTTGTCGGTACCGATACTGCCAATATAGAGGCAGCAGCCAAGACCAATACCGACAGAGTAGAGCTATACACCGAGCCTTATGCTTCGGCATACGGTACCAATCCGGAGGCCGCAGTAAAAGACTTCGTCAGAGCGGCAGAAGTAGCCCGAAAGTGCGGTCTGAAGGTAAATGCCGGACACGACCTGAATCTGGACAACTTAAAATATTTCGCAAGCCAAATCCCCACTCTGTCGGAGGTCAGTATAGGGCATGCCCTGATAGCCGACGCTCTGTATATGGGGCTCGAAAAGACTATCGCTGAATACAAAAAACGTTTAATAGTATAGAGAGCCTATAAAAGACTCTTTAAAAAAATCAAAAAAAACAAATAATCAAGATATGTTATTACAAGTTCCCGCAGGTGTACAAGACACCGTTCATCAGGCAGTAGCAGCTGCTACACAGACATTGCAACAGCCCGTTGCCGAAGTTTCGGACAGCTATTTTACCCTTTTATTGAAAGGCGGATGGATATTGCTGCCCTTGTTTTTGCTTTTTGCTCTGTCTATTTATGTTATAATTGAGCGAATGGTAGTATTGAAGACATTGGGTAAGACCGACTCAGTGTGGTTTGCCCGTATCAAAGACTTAGTGTACGAATATAAGTTCGATAGTGCCGAGAAGTTCTGCCAAGCCAGCACGAACTCTTACAGCAAGGTCGTAGAGGCAGGGCTCGGACAGGTAAACAACGATATCGAGGCGGTGCAGACTGCTATGCAAGGCGAAGCCACTCAGCAGATAGCCCGTATGGAAAAACATCTTAATTGGCTCAGTATTACAGCATCGGTAGCTCCTATGCTTGGGTTCTTGGGTACGATTTTCGGTGTTATAAATATCTTTTTCCGTATTGCTCAGACCAACGAGTTCGAGATATCCACTATTGCCGACGGACTTTATCAGAAGATGGTATCGTCTGCCGTGGGGCTGTTTGTGGGTATTGTTGCCTATGCAGGATACTATCTGCTCAACGGACGTATCGATACTATTGTGGCAAATATGGATAAATATTCCAACGATTTGGTGAATATGCTTCGCGGAGGCGGCAAGAAGTAGTCTATTGATTATTGATAATAGCAAAAGATTATGAAGATAGAACGAAGGAAGCCACGCAATGCAGAGGTATATACGGCGTCGTTGAACGATATTATGTTCTTCCTAATGTTGTTTTTTCTTATCATAGCCACTATGATAGCCCCTGCTACTATGAAGGTGGTATTGCCGAGTAGTAAGACTTCGTCTGATGCCGCTATTCGCAATCAGGTAAACCTTACGGTAACGGCCGACCTCAAATATTTCGTCGAAGACCTCGAAGTGCCTTTCGAGCAGATAGAACCGATGATAGCTCGAGAACTCGAGAAGAAGAGAGACCAAGAGACTATCGTACTCTTACACGCCGATAAGTCGCTCAATCTGCAAGACGTCGTAAATCTGTTCGATATAGGTAATAAGCTAAAAACAAAGATGATACTTTTTACACAGAAAGACAAGTAAGTATCTTTTTGCATTATAATTCATTCACCCATTAATATACAAGTAATAAATAGAGTATGCCCAAGAAAGACGTTTATGCTTCGATAGGAACTATATTGACTTTGGGGGCGATATTGTTATTGCTTTTGTGGTTTAAACTCATAATACCGTCGCCGCCCATAGCCGAACAAGGCATAGAGGTAGGTTACGGTGTAGACCCCGACGGCGAAGTCGGCGGTTCGTCGGGCGGACAGCGAGGCGACCTTGCCGGCACCCCCGATGGCGATTTCTATGCCAAACAAATAGAGGCTCCCTCTTTCTCGGAACGTCCTGCGGCAGCACTTAAGCCGCAAGTATCGGCTGCGGCAGCCTCTTCGAGCGAATCGTCGTCTGATAATACTCTCACACAAGACGGCGACGAGGTAGTATCTGCTTCGAGTGGCGGTAGCGGCAAAGGTACAGCAGACCAAGCAGACTTGGAGCGGCAACGTGCGGCACAGGAGGAGGCTCGTCGACGCACGGCAGCCGAACAGCAAGCAAAGTCGAGCCGAGCAAGAAGTCTCGGACTTAGTGCCTTCGGCAATAGCGGTGGCAGCGGAAGCGGTGGTTTCGGTCTGGGATCGGGTACAGGTTCGGGTAGTGGCTCGGGGCAAGGCACGGGCATTGGCGACGGCGTCGGAAGCGGCACCAAGGGCAATCCATTCGGCAAAGGTACGTCGAACGGCAATACGTGGAGTCTCGAGGGACGCAACCTAAGCGGAACAATATCCAAACCTACTTACAGAGAGAACGTAGAGGGAAAAATCACTGTGAAGATACGTGTCGACGATGCGGGTAACGTCATCAGTGCCTCGATAGGATCGCCCACTACGATTGCCGACGAATCGTTAAGAAACGCTACGCTCGAATCGGCGCGCCGGACTAAGTTCTCGGCAGGCAAAGGTGTAGTATACGGGCAGATAATCTACAATTTCAAGCTCAATTGATACGGCAGCCATACCATCGGGTAGGGCTGCAAACCTTATTATTTACAACAAACAACAATCTTATAAATCGTATGAAACCGTCTTATATCTTTCTTACCACAGGCTTCGAAGAGATAGAAGCCATAGCAACCATCGACGTACTTCGCAGAGCGGGACTCAACGTCGTTACCGTATCGGTCGAATCCTCGAGACAGGTCGAAGGTTCGCACGGCGTCGTGGTAACTGCCGATACGTTACTCGAAGCCAACGACTACTCCGACAGCTCCATACTAATACTGCCCGGCGGCACGGTACGTCTGGGCGAATTCGATTTTCTCAATAAACTACTCGTAAGTCAGAACAATGTAGGCAAGCCGATAGCCGCTATATGTGCCGCTCCGTCGCTGCTTGGTAAACTCGGTATACTCGAAGGCAAGGAGGCGACCTGCTATCCCGGCTTCGAAGGATATCTGCAAGGAGCCAAAGTAGTCGACAAACGTGTTGCCGTCGGCGGCAACGTGATAACGGGGCGAGGACCGGGCTGTACCGTAGAGTTTGCCCTGAAGATAGTAGAAGTACTGCTCGGGCAGGCAAAGCGGCGAGAAATAGCCGAGGCTCTCATCGCATAACGAGCAAAAAATAAGCTATTGGTTCGGTTGTCGGCAGATGTTTGGGGTTAAGAAGTTAGATATATACATTATTCGGCAGTTTCTTGCGTTGCTGATGGTAACGTTTTTCATCACTCTTTTCGTTATAGTGATGCAATTCGTGTGGCTACGTATCGACGATATGCTGGGTAAGGGTATACCTATCGACGTTATGGCAAAGTTTCTTTTCTATGCCTCGCTTTCGTCGACACCTATTGCTCTACCGCTTGCTATCCTGCTGGCAGCTCTTATGACCTTTGGTAATCTGGGCGAACGCCTCGAACTGATAGCGATGAAAACGGCTGGGATATCGCTATTTCGTATAATGCGACCGTTGATAACATTCATCGTTTTGGTTGCTATTGGGTCGTTTTTCTACTCCAATTACGTGATACCGATAGCTCAGAAAAAAATGTGGACACTTATGTTTTCGTTCCAAGACAAAGCTCTGGAGATAGAGGTACCTGTCGGCGAATTCTATTCGGGTATACGAAACGTCAATATTTATGCTCGGGGTAAAGACAAAAAGCGGCGGGCAATGCTCGACGTGATGATTTACGACTTCTCGCGAGGCTTCGAGAACGCCTCTATCACCTGTGCCGATACGGTGATGATACTCACTACCGAAGACAAAAAGTACCTAAAGATAGTGATGAACAACGGCGAATCGTTCGAGAACGTACAGAACCGCCAAGAGGGTAGCACTACTATCCCCTATCGCCGCGAATCGTTCAAATACAAAGAACTGCTTTTCGACTTTTATACCGGATTCAAGGAACTCGACGAGAATATTATGGCAGACCAACATATAAGCAAAAACATAAGCCGTCTGGTTGCGGGCATCGATTCTATTTCCGTCGTACGCGACTCACTCAAAGCACATTTCTATAGTCAGCTTACAGAAGAAACTCCCGCCTATATTGCCGATGGCAGCGACTATTCCGATACCGAATCCTCATCGCGACTTTTGTCGCAGAAGCTCGACCATATCAACGTCGACTCGGTCGTAAGTTCGGCTACTCCACAAGAGACGCTCGAAATGATAGCACGTAGGGCATCGAACTTGGTTGAGAGCAAAATTTCGACAGTACGCTACAATACTATCATCATATCCGATGCCGATAACTTTTTTATCACCCATAATATAGAGTGGCATCTGAAGTTTACGCTATCCTTTGCCTGTGTAATCTTCTTTTTCATCGGAGCACCGCTTGGGGCTATCATAGGCAAAGGCGGTATCGGGCTGCCGACTGTGGTTGCTATCATTCTCTTCATCTTGTATTATATCATAAATACCATGTCGCAAAAGATGGCGACCGAAGGCAAATGGGAGGTGTGGCAAGGTATGTGGTTCTCGTCGGCGATACTACTGCCAATAGGTATATGGCTTACCTACAAGGCTGCCAAAGACACTATGACAATCGACTTCGACCGATACAAACAGGCGATAGGCAGACTTAAGCGTCTCGTTCCCTCATATCGTCGAGCTTAATAGCTTCAGCTTCATAACATTAGGGTTAGGATTCTTTCAGTGAGCATCAAAATTTCTTCCCGTGAGAAGATATATTTCTTTCAGGGAGAAAAAATAGGCGTTGCTTATCAGGGTTTTATGCCGCTATTTTTTGAATGAAAATTCCGCACGTCGAGAAATTTTGTCGGCGACGTCGGCAGTTTTTGCTTGCGACGTCAAGAACTTTTATTCTTTACCGACACTTGTTTATTGGCTGTTTATAAGAGTGGTGTTTTTTGTGCTAATGATTGTTCGCCTCCTACGTTTTAGCTTCAGATAAATAAAGGTACAAAAAAGGGACTAACCTCGCGGCTCATCCCTTTTGTACACTCTTTATATAATTGTTTTATTTATTGTATGATATGCATTTCGGTGCGACGGTTTACTTGGTGTTCTTCTTCGGTACATTTTACACCATCTTTGCACTTATTGAGCAATTTCGATTCACCGTATCCGATAGCTTTTATACGGCTTGCGTCGATACCTTTATCGATAAGGTACTGTTTCACGTTGTTGGCTCTGAGCTGCGATAACTTCTTGTTGAATGCAGCAGACGAACGACTATCGGTGTGCGACGATATCTCTATCTTCACCTCAGGATTGTCTTTCATAAAGGTTACAACTCTTTCCAATACACGGTATCCTTCTTGTCTTATCGACGATTTGCCCAAGTCGTATAGGAGATTTTCGAGTACCATAGACTCTTTTACCTTTATGCGTTTGAGATCGAAGTTGAGGTCGAGACGGTCGTTGAATGCGGCATCGTCCGATTTCTGAGCCACAACCTTTGTTTCCGAAGGCAAGTAGCCTTTTGTATCGACCGTAACGTCGAATTCTTCGTCCGATTTAAGTCCCATCGTATACTCTCCTTTGGCATTTGTTACGAATCGTTGCGTAGCTCCGGTAGCCTTGTTTCTCACGTTTATAGTAGTGTTTGGAACAGGTGTCTTTCCTCCGTCGGTGGTAACTTTCACTGTTGTCTTGTAGTTGGTATTTTTAGGAGTTACCTGTGGTGCGGGAGCTGGTTTGGGTTCTTCTTTCTTAGGCTCTTGCGGCTTTGCCACTACCGGAGGAAGAGTAGGCTCCGGTTGGCGACGAATCTTTTCTTTTGAGCATATACGCAATGTTATACCTCCGAATACACCTGCCGAACCGATAGACTCATCGCCGCTACGAATACCTGTTTGTGTCAACGACAGGTAGTTTGTTAGGTCGGTTGTAATATTGTCGGTATGTCGCACTCCGAAGTTGTGCAGATAGTATCCGCCGAGGCTGAGCCCGAGCAGGTCTGTAACATAGTACGTGTATCGGAGCTGACCTTTGACGGAGAATACCGTCTGGTCGTATGAACTTATCGAGTACATTGGTATCTCGATAGCAGGATTGTTGTATGCTCTTACACTCAGAGCACCTCCGTTGACAATAGTTACGCCGGCGCGAGTATTGAGCTCGAGTATCATCTTCGGACAGCACGACGAGGGTATGCGAATATTAGGACCTACTCCGAAAAAGAGTCGGTTGAAGAAAGGATCGTCCATCGTCCAGTTATTTCCATAGATTCCGTGTTTCAGCCTGCCATCGACAGTTTCGCTGAATTTGGGAGTACCTACTACATAGTCTACGTCGGCACCGAGTCCGAACCATTTCCAATAGTGGTCGACACCGAAGCCCATATATGCTCCTCCCTTCATTTTTGCCATTCTAAGTACATCGGGGTGTGTATTGAATATGTTGTAACCGCCTCGCCACGAAAACTGCCAATGTCGGTTGTGGCACACCACACTATCGCGTTTTGCTCTGTTGATTTTCTTTGTTTGTGCCTCTGCGGTAATAGAGCCTACGACAGTCAATATCGCAGCACAAAATAAAATTAAACTGTGTCTTCTCATAAGAAAATTATTTTAAAATTTGTAATACTTGACGGTAAAAATAGTAATTTGTTGCATATTTACAAAATGATATACATATGAAAAAACGATATAATATTGTTCTTTATTGCTTCGTCTCTGAAAATTTTGTTATATTGTTGCGGAACAATAATACCCAAGCCTTACGTAACCCATAGCGACAGACACCTGTATTCACACCGGGTATCTTGAAACCGTGCTTGCGGGCAAAGTTCAGTATATGATTTTTGGCATGTTTTGCGTCGGCTTTCAGTCTGGCCTGATGCTCGGGGTCTGGCTTGTTTAGTATCGAATTTTCGGCAAATACATACAGATATTCCGCTCCCGGTACGGTAACTATCTTATTGGCCATATACAACGACGGCAACGAAAACGACAAGTCTTCTATGAAGCGCCCTACCTCGAACCTCATATTGTGCTTACGTAAAAAATCGAGTCGGTAGAGATATCGCCACACGTAACCCCATTTACCCACGTATGTAGCCGTTAGTTTATCTTTGGTCGAAGTGTAGACTTTCCGTTTATGGAAAAGTTGTGTCTTGTACCTCGCCTGCTCGTGTATGACGCTACTACACGCTATATCGGCATCCGTAACCACGATAGCTTCTACCATTTTTTTATAAAAGTCGGTATTGAGTAGGTCGTCGACGTCCATAAAATGAATGAAGTCGCCTGTGGCATTGTCGATACCGGTGTTGCGGGCGGCGGATAGTCCTTTGTTATGTTCGTGTGAGATTATTCTTACGGGATAGCGTGCGGCCAATTCGGCAGATTTGTCCGTAGAACCATCATCTACAACGATGATTTCAAGGTTATTATATGTCTGGTTAAGTAAATTTTCCAGACAGGTGGCGACGTATTTCTCGCCGTTGTAAACGGGTACGATTACAGAAACCAAATTATTTTTCATAAATATACTTTTTATTTAATATCGTAGTATAAAGATTGTCGTACGCCTCGAAATGATTTTTGTACGAGAACGTATCGGCATATTTCTTCTCTTCGACGGCATATTGTGGGTTGGCATAGAACTCGAGCAACTTTTCGTCGATGAGCCGTTTCATTGCCGCAGGTTCGAGTTTATCCCAAAAATAGGCATACTTGCCACCAATCTCTGCAAGGCTGGTCTGCGACGACGAAAACACGGGTTTGCCGAACTGCATCGCCTCGATTACGGGCAGCCCGAATCCCTCGAACGACGACGGGAATAGGAATGCCTCACAATTGGCATATAACCAAACCTTCTCCGCATCCGAGACCTTGCCTGTAAGGTGTACGTTGTCGATTGCCTCATCATCGATACGTTGCCGAAGCATTCTGCCGTATTCGGTGTCGTTGTTGCCCACGAGATATAGACTTTTGTCGGGCATAAGCTTCATCATATCGAGCAGGAGATGGAAGTTTTTGCTCTGTCGAAAAGCACTTACAGAAAGGAAAAAATTTTTTTTCGTCTCGTCGATGCCGCAGGGTTTTGTGGCAGTGTCATTGGTAATTTTTTCTACTCCGTTGTAAATCATCTTTACCTGTTTGCCACGCAAATCGAGGAACTGCCCAAGTTGCGAGGCGACGAAATTGGATATTGCTACCACTACGTCGGCTTTAGTAAAGTGCCTCATCATACGTCGGTAGCTTTGGTTTACCTTTTTCTGTGTCCCTTCGTATTCGAGCATCAGGCAGTTGAAGTCGTGAATGGTATATATATATATAGTCGATTTGTCGGAAGGTTTGAATCTCGACGTATGGTGTAGATTGCGCCAGATATCGAATTTTGGGAAAAAGTATCGACAATGCCGCCTCAGCCAATTCGACGACGAAAGGTATTTGACTTCGTCGCCAAACTGCCCGAAATACTCTTTTGGCACCAGCAACGTAAGGTCGTACTCGGCGGTTGCTCTACGGTATGTTTCTCTGAAATGTTTGCCGTAGTTCAGGGCAATATTGCCCATCCCTTGGTAAATATCTTCGAGAGCCGACAGGTCAACGAGCATTTTTTTCATTATATATTTATATCTTAGTTATAAACGATGGCAAAGTTAATACTTTTTTGTCGCTATCGGTAAAAATATTCTTTATCGAGTCTTCTCTTTATACTCCGACGGCTTACAAATAGCCCTTATCTGTATTAATTAATGTTAAAACATGATAGAGACGATGATTTTTTCATACGTATAAAACTTTTTTTCAAAAAAAGTTTTATACCTTTGCCCCTGACTATATCTATTTATTGCAATATTTGGAATAGTCTTTTTCGATATATAATGAATTGAATATAATGTATTAAACGAATGTTTTTAACTAATAAAAAATAAGTGTTATGAAAAACTTTCTATGCAAGGTATTTCTGTCGTTGTTGTTTTCTATGACGGCAATAGTAGTATCTTCTCAGCAGCAAGCTTTTTTCGAAGGCTTCGAGTCGGGAGACCTTACTACTAACGGATGGACTCAAGACGGTATTGCTACTACTACCTTTTGGAGTGTAGACTCGGTAGGCGTAGGTACGGTCAAACCTTTTGAGGGTAGGCGTATGGCAAAACTCTTCTCGGCTACCTACCAGCAACCGGTGAAACTAATAACTCCGGTAATAAATAATTTTACGAGCTATCGAGATCCGTTCTTGTCTTTTTATGTAGCTTCGCAACGGTTCAATGCAGGTATCAGAGATACGCTAAAAGTATATTATCGTATACCCGGAGGTGACAACAAGTGGACTCCTATCAGAGCTTATCACCAAGGTATCAACGGATGGCAGAAAATACGGTTGCAGTTGCGGCAGTATATTACTACCGACCCCGAAAGTATTCAGATTGCTTTTGAGTACTGCTATGCCAACGGTAAAGGTATAGCACTCGATAGTATAAGAATATTTACCGAAAGGACTTGTTTTGCTCCTGTGAAATTTTCTACTATGGATGTAAAAAATACTTCGGCTATAATCAGTTGGATAGGTAGCGAGTATACTCAACAATATTCGTTGAAAATATCTTCGGTACCTATTGCTACTCCGAACCTCGACCATACTACAGCCAATGTTTTCGACGGTAATACTACCAACGGACTCTCTGTATTTTACACGTCGCCTGCCGGTATAAGCCTGACTCCTAATACGGTCTACTACTGTTACGTCAAAGCAGATTGCGGCAACGGCGACGTAAGCAATTGGTCGACTATGACATTCCGTACGAGATGTAATCCTACTCCTGCCGATAGCGTAAGTGCAAAAGTAGAAGGTTTCGAGAATTACCCTGTCAATTATTTTCCGCATTGCTGGCTTAGATTACGCGACGTAACGGGCGACTGGGAAGGTAAAGTGCTAATGGCTAACGAATATCTGCCTGTAATAGCTGCAGGTGGAGCTCATTCGGGCTCTAAGTCTCTAAAATTATCGGGATATTATGAAAACAATGCTTCGTTTGCAAGCCCTCGATATGTAGCAGTATATGCCATATCGAAAGGGTACGACGTGCCGAGTATAAAAGCGTATCAAGTCAATTTCTGGGCTAAGTCCGAAAAAGCGGGTAGTATACTCAGAGTCGGTGTAATGACTAATCCCGACGATATGAATACTTTCGAGGAAATCAAAGCCATAACCATCCAAAGCGAAAATGTATGGCAGAAGCAGGTCGTTTATTTGATAAACAATGTTAATAACGGTAAGTATATCGCTTTCAAAGTAGACCCACACGATGGCAACACACCAAATACATTCTATATTGACGACTATGTATTGGAGAAAATCCCCAATTGTGTGCCTCCTACGAATGGAAAGTTGGTCAATATTACCAGCCAAGGCTCCGTTCTTACTGCCTATTTCTCTTGGGAAGCCCTGTTTCCTACCAATGCTTTCAATATACATCTATATCATACAGCTACTTCTGATCCGGGACACATGGCTCCACAGAAATCTACAATAAACGTACAGGGTACAAGCGGCTCGGTTACAAATCTGGCAAGCCATCAGAAGTATTATGCTTATATACAGAATGCTTGCAATAGTACGTGGATAGGACCTATCGAATTTACTACTCCTCAGGCTCCTGAGAATTTGCCGTATACTGATGGGTTCGAAGATAATTCGGAACCAAAACGTTGGATAATGATAAACGGCTCGCAAACAAATAAATGGGTTAAGGGCAATAAGGAAAAAAGGAGCGGTAGTAGATCGCTGTATATATCTAACAACAACAGCGATTATAAATATAATCCGGCAAACACATCGACCGTATACGCATCTAAGAACTTCAATCTTGTGGCAAATAAGAGAGTAGAGGTTACATTCTTATGGAAAGGCAAGGGTAGTGTCAACGATGCATTCGTATCCGTATACTTAGTGCACCAAGGCAATCCCAAACAGCCTACCGCAGGGGTAGCCCCCGACGATTCATGGATAAAACTGTCGGACGAACCTTTGGCTGGAAATGAGGTGTGGACACGCTTCGTGGCAGGTGCAGAGATAAAAACCACAGGTATTTACTCGCTCGTATTATGTTGGCAAAACAAGAGTTCTGCCATCGACAACAATCCACCGATAGCAATAGACGATTTGGACGTACGCGAAATGACCTGCTCTACGGTAGAAGACCTGAAAATAAAAGATGTAACGGAAGATAAAGCAACCGTAACTTGGAAAGCCGGTCCTGTGGGAGGAGCCACACAATGGTATCTGTGGGTACTACCGGCGTCTGCCCCCGATACTACGGGCAAGCCTCCTATCGTAGTAAATAATACCACCACGTATCAAATCACAGGACTTAATGCCAATAATGAATATATATTATATATAGTATCCAATTGCAAGGCAGTACGTAATACATCGTATGCGCTGACGAAAAAATTCCAAACCCGACAGATATTGTCAAATCTGCCTTTCGAAGACTCGTTTGAAGGTACCATTACTTGGCATTTCGAAAACGGAGATCAAAGGAATAAATGGATTGTCGGTACGAACGATAAATACGATGGTACGAAGAGTATGTATATCTCAAACAATAACTCCAAGCGAGAATATACCAATAGCAGTACTCCCAACCCCACTTCGTATGTATATGCTTATAAGACATTCGTGTTCGACAAGAATGAAGTGTATGGCCTAAAATTCAAATACAAATCGTTCGGCGAAGACAAAAAAGACGTGATGAACGTATTTGTAGTCTCCGACGAGATTCACGAAGGAGTAATAGAAGCAGGTAATCCGAATGGTATGACCGAAGACAACAATACTCCGCCTCAACAATGGATAAGAGTAGTAAACGACAAGTTAAACAATAGAGATTATATCTTCGACAATCAGAGTACCAACAACTGGAAGGACTTTGTAGGTACTTTTGCCGTCAAAAAAAGCGGACGTTATAAGGTGATATTCTTCTGGAAAAACAATAACACAAGCGGTACTATTACCGGAGCTGCTGCTGTCGATAGTGTATCGATTAAGATGGTAGACTGTGCCGCTCCGTTCGATATCGATGTCGACCTCAACGGTACGACGGCTATCGTTAAGTGGGCAAAAGGAGCAAATGCTACTTCGTGGGAAGTATCGTGGGGTACAAATACGGGAAGCCTCTCTACTCCCGTAACTGTAACTACTCCCGAGTTTCACGCAACGGGTATAAATGTCGCTTCCGAACAGCCCTACTACTTCAAGATAAAAACGAAATGCAGTCCGGGTGAGGATACGAAGATATACTCTTATCTGCCTGTTACGCCATTCCCGTTCACTACGAGTTTCGAGGTAAGCGCAGACAATACCAACTGGAAAATAGGTTCAAAAACTTCCCCAACGAATAAGTGGATTATCGGTGCCGATCCGCAGGCAGTCGCTCGAGGCGAATACGCTCTATATGTTACAGATAATCCGGCGACAAAAAAGTATCACTATACAATAAATACCAGTTCAGAATCGTATGCATATAGAAGTTTCAGACTTGTAGAGGGCAATAAGTATAGACTGTCGTTCAAATGGAAAGGAAAAGGTGAGAAAAGTTCCTATGGTAATTCTTACGATGACTATATGAGAGTATATTTGGTACCCCAAAAATATAAAGGTGGTTTAGCGGATGCTTCGGCATCGCCTTCGACAGACTGGATAGACCTTAATGGCTCTCGATACTTGGCAGGAACAGACACTTGGCAACTTAGAGATACTACGTTCATATCGCCTAACTCGGGTATTTATTATCTGGCATTCAGATGGGTAAATAATTATTACTATGGCGAACAACCACCTGCTGCCGTAGATGAGATAGAATTTTACGATATTCGCGACTGCTCTATGGTAAGCGGTATATGGGTGAAAAATATAGCTAAAAACGGAGCATATATTTATTGGAGGTCGACGAAAGGAGCCAAAAACTACGACGTCAAAGTATCTACTACTCCCATAAATCCCGAATACCAAGCTGCTACTACTATCAACGATACCAATATTGTCGATACGTTTTTGAATGCGGCCGGAAGTTTTGCTCCCGGTACTACATATTATGTATATGTAAGAGCCAACTGCGGTGGCGACAACCACTCGCTGTTCAATGTAGTTCCTATTGTTTTCGCCACAACGTGCGACCCGATAGATCTGCCATACAGTAACAATTTCGATATTCTACCGAGCGGGATACTGCCTCCTTGCTGGACATCGCTCGTAAGCGTCGAAGAAGCCGATAACGCGGGTAAATACGACCCCATAATAACTAATGTGCCCGGAGCTTTGACTACCAATAAGTATATATCGATGAGTACTTACTACGAAGAAGACAAAGAGAATACGAAAGTATTTGCATTTCTTCCCGGGTTCAATAAGTCTGTCGATAAGTTGCAAGTGAAGTTCAGACTTATCGGAGATGCTACTAAAAAAGTAATGCTTATGGTGTCGAGGAGCAATAGCGACCCCTCTATAGCAGCACCGCTCGCTTCGTTCTTTGCAAGCCCGCAAGGTAGAGACTATACTCTGGCTTTGACAGGTATTCCTGCTTCCGGAAAGTATATCGCCTTCATGGCTCAAGGCGACATCAACGGCACAGGTACGGTAGGTGTCGACTCGGTAAAAGTAACTGAGGCAGATATGTGTATGAGCCCCGACTCTCTGCTACATAGCGGAGTTACTACCGATAAGGTAGATATACGATGGAAGTCGCCTTATGTGGTAGACCAGACGTGGAATCTGGTAGTTACTACCAAAGATATTAGTAGCAATATGAGTCAGTTGGCGACACTATCTCCATCGGAGATAGCCTACAACCAGAATGTAAAAGGCAATAAAAAGACGGTAAATAATCTGCAGCCGGGTACCACATACTATTATTATATACGCAAAGTATGCGACAACAATACGTTCAGTGCTTGGTTCCCGTACGATAAGCATACGTTCAAGACAGACTGCTCGCTGAGCCAGAAGTGCCAATTTAAGGTGGTGAAGAAAAGTAGTAAGGGTGTAAGTTGGGGAACTTCGTCGAAACTTTATATAAAGCAAGGTGAAAAGATAATAGAGAAGATAACCTATGCCAGCAATATACCTAATTCGTTTACGGATACGACACGGGTGAGTCTCTGCCCCGACGACTACGAATTTTCGTTCTCCAAGAAGTCTAATACGAAGGATATATCGTTCGAAGTATACAAGGATGGCGTCATCATATTCAGCTCTACTGCCAATAAAGACACTTTGGAAGAACATAAATTCAGCCTGCTCAGTTCGTGTCAGATACTGATGTGCAAAGTAGTAGAAGATGTCAAATTCAACAACTCACACTCGTCGGTAAATGCCACTTGGACAGGTTCGGCTACGTCGTATGACGTGAAGATATATAAGGGAATAATCAATAAACCACAGCCAAGCGATACCGTATTGCAAACGCAGACCGTTACGAGCAATAGCGTAGTCTTCGGCGCTCTTGCTCCCAATACCGATTATACGATATTTATAAAGAGCAATTGCCAAAGCGGCGGTACAACAGTGGATTCGAAGTGGGAAAGAGCAGAGACTCGAACCTTGCTCAATATACCGGCAGAAAATATACCTCCTGCCATAGTGAGCAACTTCGAAGATTCGCCGGATACAATCAATTGGAGAGTCTTCTCGAGCCATCAGACAGCCAATAAGTGGGTGAGAGGCACCGCAACGAACAACGGAGCAGGTACCAAATCGCTCTACATATCGAATGACGGAGCGAGCAATAATTACAACTTGCAAATAACATCTTATTCGTACGCTACACGTTATGTGAACCTGACGGGCGGCAAAGACTATCACTTGGCATTCGATTGGAAGTGCGAAGGGCAAGCTAATTACGACGTACTCAACGTATTCCTTATACCCGCCAAAGATACTCGTATCTCGATAGGCAATCCGTATGGAATGCAAGACGGTAATAACGTAGCACCCGAAGACTGGATATCTTGTACCGGACCTCTTAGCGGAAATAATACGTGGAAAAACTTGGATACGATAATAAGCGTAGGCAATACGGGCAAATACTTCTTGGCATTTTTCTGGAAAAACAATTCCAGCGCCGGAACACAACCGCCTGCAGCAATAGACAACGTGAACTTCTTCGAAGAGGTGTGTCCGCAAGTGCAAAATATGGCGACAAGCAACATAACGACGACTTCGGCTACCATATCGTGGACGGGTATGGCAGATAGCTACGATGTAAAAGTATATCTCAACTCGAATGCTATCGACCCGAACACGTCGACACCTCTAATGCAGTCGGCGGGCCAGACAGGATTGTCGTATAACATGACAGGACTGACACCGAATAGACGATATGCAGTGTACGTTCGTTCGACGTGTGTGGTAGGAGGCAATACCCACCGGTCGATGTGGAGAAAGCATGTGTTCTCGACGGATTTCGTTACGGGCAGTCTGCCAATTAATACGGGCTTCGAAAACGCTACCGACAACTTGGAATGGGTAACGACGAGCAGCAACGGAACAGAGAATAGCTGGGCATTCGGAACGGCTACCGCTCACAGCGGCAGCAAGTCGATGTACGTCTCGAAAGACGAAGGAGCCACCAACACGTATATGGGTAACCAAACATCGTATATATATGCCTTCAGACCGTTTACATTCAAAGAAGTATCGGAGTATAAAATCAAATACAACTGGAAGGGCAAAGGACAAACCAATTACGACTTGGGCAGAGTGTGTCTGGTACCCGAAAATTATAAGAGCTCCCTGATGGAAGGCTCGGATAACGGTATGGCAAACTTTCAAAACGGATTGCCATCGGGGTGGATAGACCTCGGAAAGAACGACTCGTTGGATAACCTGCTGTCGGGTATGACAACTTGGGATACGGTATCGAGAAACTTCGTGGTACCAGCCGACGGAGTGTACTATCTGACGTTTTTCTGGAAGAATAATGCTTATTCGACCGAGAACCCGCCCGTAGCAATAGACAATGTGTCGCTCGACAGCGTGCCCTGCTCTCGACCTCGCAAGCTGACATATAATACATCGCCGACGACAGCCAAATTCAAATGGAAAGGCAATGCTCTGAAATATCACGTGATATTGAAAGACCTTACCGACCCCGCAAACCCGATAATAGTAGACCAACGCGACGTAACAGGCGACACGATGGTATATACGGGGCTTACACCGGTGAATAAGTATGTGTTTACGATAAACAGCGTTTGTAATGCGGCGGGAACAATCAAATCGGATGAGACGACAATATCGTTCCTCGCTATAAACAGCGTCGATAGCTTACCTATCAATGCCACATTCGAAGATATCGCCGACAATAAGTTGTGGAAGTTCGTAAATAGCACGGGCGACAACAAGTGGAAGATAGGCAGCGCCGAAAAACAAAACGGCAGCAACGGTATGTATATCTCGAACACAGCAACAGGAACGGCTAATATCTATGCGACTAATAGCACATCGTGGTCTTATGCTTATCGTAAGGTTACGTTGTACAAAGACGAGGCGTATGCATATTCGTTCAGCTGGAAATCCAAAGGTGAAAAGAATTGGGACTATATGCGAGCCTTCGTTATACCGACGAGCGACGATATTTCAAAGACAAGTATCGCAGGAGATAAGGTAAGCAGTATAAAAATGATAAAGAATACACCTACCGACTGGATAGACCTGAATACAAAACCCGATAGCGCTCTATGCAATAAAACCGAATGGAATACGATAGACTCCTCCGGTCTGCGAGTAACTCAAGACGGCGATTATTATCTGACGTTCTTCTGGAAAAACGACGCTGCCGGCGGAGACCAACCACCCGCAGCAGTGGATAACTTCGTATTCAGTACGGTACAGACCGAAGAGTTCTCGGATACGGTATGTCAGGGGGCAGAATACAACGAACACCACTTCAATCTCACTTCGGAAGAGGTGCAAAATATCGGTCATAACATATTCCGTACGGTGTATAAAAACCCGACAACAGGTCAAATAACGAACATTAAGCTTAACCTGTATATAATGCCGGGAGCATCGAGTAGCGTCAATAGAAGCGTTTGCCAAGGCGATACGATACACTTCTACGGCTCACCGATATATACCTCAAGACTGATTGCCGACTCGGTATACGACTATCATTATTATACGGTAGCGTCGAACTATTGCGATAGCACCATAACAATGAAGTTGCTCGTTTATCCGAAGTATAATAAGTTGGTGGATACGACCGTAAACAACTGCGACCTGCCGCTGACAATCAACGGCAAACTCTTCTACCGCAATTACCCGAAAGGCACGTGGGAAGCCAGACGTGAAGGAAAGACAATACACAATTGCGATAGCAATGTGGTCTATGTCGTTCATATCGACGGACCTTGTACCGACCTATCGGTGGTAGCAGGAAAGAACATCGTACTCGTGCCGAACCCGATAAATGCAGGCGAAAAGCTTACAATACGCGGTGAATTCACGGACGAAGAATTCGCAGGACTTAAAGTGGAAGTAATAACCTCCGCCGGCGAAGTGGTAAACGAAGCACGTCCGACACAGATGCCTGCCGAAATAGGCGGCTTCGAAGCACGAGGCGTCTACATCGTGCGTATCACAACGGGACGAGGTGAAATCATCCACGGCAAGGTGGTAGTGAAGTAAAAAAAGGGCTTTACATTGTATATTTAGAGTATGGCTGTCTTCTCCGTAAGGCAGCCTTATTTTTTTTCAATTACGAATTATGAATTACGGATTACGGATTGGTGGTACGGATTACGGATTGGTGGTACAGAGGGGAGATATATAAAAAAGAGGCGAATATCACATTCGCCTCTTTTACGGTGTGGAGATATATGAGTGCTATTAGCTGCGGATGCTTTTGCCGATAGTCTCGATGAGTTGCGGGTTGTCTTCGAGAGCAATCTTGGCATTGGCATAGAACTCATTAATCCAAAATTGCATTTGATGGAATGCTTTGTTTTTATTCTTGGTGGCGTCTTGGCTCTGCCCTTTATCTTTATTATAGATATCGCGATTGGCTTTAATCAGCTGGATATCGTTGAGGCGAAGCTGGCAAGTGGTATCGTCTATCTTGTATTTAGCAAGCAGACTCTTTATCTCGGGTATATCGATAGCATTGGTATAGAATGTCTCCATATCTGAAATAAGTTTAAGATTAGACCTCGAAGAAGAGCCATTGATAGATAAATAGTGCCACAACTCAGGATAATTGCGAAGAGCTACCTTAGCAATCTTACGATCGCGACTATAACTTTTTTTGAGAGATGCGAAATCTGCCGCAAGTTTATCGTAAGCAACACGATGCCGAGCAGTTTCATTCTTATTTATCTCATATAGACGCATAGCATTTTCGTAAAGCTTAGCACCGTGCTGCATTCTAGCATCGTTGTATCCAAGCTCCGACATCTTTTCCCTAATAATAGGAACTTCCTTGAAATTGTTTAGAATAAGTCTACAATTTTCTAACAACTGTAATTCGGTTTGTTTTTTTGCTTTCATTGTTATGAATCGTTTATTAATTAAATATTATTTGGTTATTATATTATGTGTCTTATGTTAGATGTTGTCTATTAGACTGCTATTATTTCATTATTACATTTATATAAAACGTCGTTACATTTGCATAAAACGCCATTACATTTGTGTAAAACACCATTACATTTGTGTAAAACGCCGTTTCATTTGTATAAAACGCCGTTACATTTATGTAAAACGCCGTTACATTTGTGTAAAACGTCATTGCATTTACATAAAACGCCGTTACATTTGTATAAAACGTCGTTACATTTACGTAAAACGCCGTTACATTTAGATGTTTTAGTTTGGCTCATATATGAAGTAATATTCATTTGAATTAATAACGATACAAAGATAAATATTATTTTTTATACTACAATAAAAAACATAATTTTTTTAGAAAATATTTTTTTGATGATATATAACAAACGTATGTAAGTAGATATAATACAGAAGTATATACGCATATATACAAAGATTGTTATAAAAATATAGTAGCGTATAAGGGGAAAAATATTACTTTTGCATATAAATAAATTATAATTCAGTATGTCGAATGCTATTATTATATCGTTGTGTTTATTGTTGTTAATATCATATATGTTCGATGTCAGTTCACCAAAGACGAAAATACCATCGGTAATACTGCTATTAATAGTTGGATGGGCTGTACGCCAAGCGGCAGATTTCTTTGGTATAAGTATACCGAACTTATCACCAATATTGCCGATTATAGGCACGGTAGGATTGATACTTATAGTATTCGAGGGGGCACTCGACTTAGAGCTAAATCGTTCGAAAAAAAAGTTGATAATATCAAGTATTTCGATGTCGCTCATACCAATGTTGGTACTGAGTATAGGCATAGGATTGGCATTCGATGCAATATTTGGAGTAGAGTTTAGGCAAGGACTATTGAATGCAGTGCCTTTTGCAGTGATAAGCAGTGCAATAGCAATTTCGAGTGCCAAAAATCTATTGCCTAAAGATAGAGAGTTCGTGATATACGAAAGTACGTTCTCTGATATATTCGCAGTAGTATTGTTTAACTTCATAATACGCAATGAAGTAATAGACGGTAACTCGTTCGTAGTATTCGGATGGCAGCTGATACTGATATTAGTAATAACCGTTATCGCAACGCTCGGACTATCGTTACTAATGAGTAAGATACGACATAGAGTAAAGTTCGTGCCTATAATATTACTGATAATATTAATATATGCGATAGCGAAGGAGTATCACCTGCCGGCACTGATATTCATATTCATACTTGGGTTATTTATAGGAAACTTGGATAAGTTCAAAAGATTTAGGTTTGTAGATAAATTACAACCTGAGATAATGGTAAAAGAGGTGGTCAAACTCAATGATATAACGACTGAGATAACATTTTCGATACGGTCATTATTTTTCATACTGTTTGGATACTTAATAAATACACACGAGCTACTTAACGCAAAGACATTTATAATAGCCACAGGTATACTTGTAGGAATAATAGTGCTGAGAATCATAGGACTCAAGATAGCACGTCAAAACCTTAACCCTCTACTATACGTAGCTCCGCGCGGGTTAATAACGATACTTCTTTTCATCACAATACCCGATACTGAGCGTATATCGATGGTAAACAACTCTCTGGTAATACAGGTGATAGTACTTACGGCGCTGTTTATGATGGTAGGGCTGATGATAAGCAAACGCCAGACGAGGTAGTCTGGCGTCGGCATAATGTATGAGGTCGGAATATATCAGACGAGTTTCCGATACTTGATGCGTCGAGGCTCTTGATAGCCGTCGCGACGCATTTTATACTCTTCGTATTCCGAATACGAGCCTTCGAAATACACAACCTTAGAGTCGCCCTCGAAAGCAAGGATGTGCGTACATATACGGTCGAGAAACCAACGGTCGTGCGAGATGACGACAGCACAACCGGCGAAGTCGGTAAGCCCATCTTCGAGGGCGCGTAGCGTATTGACGTCGATGTCGTTCGTAGGCTCATCTAGGAGTAGCACATTCGCTTCGGACTTGAGCGTAAGAGCGAGGTGGAGACGATTTCGTTCGCCGCCCGATAGTATGCCGCAGAGTTTCTCTTGGTCGGCACCGGTGAAGTTGAACCGCGACAGATATGCACGTGCATTAATCTCCCTTCCGGCAACCCGAATAAACTCGGTGCCTCCCGATACGACTTGGAAGATGGTCTTTTCGGGGTCGATATCTTTATGCATCTGGTCGACGTAGCCTATTTTGACCGTTTCGCCCACTTCGAACGAGCCGCTATCGACCGATTCGATGCCCATTATCATCCGAAAAAGCGTGGTCTTGCCCGCACCGTTTGGTCCGATGATTCCGACGATGCCGTTCGGAGGCAGATTGAAGTTGAGGTCTTCGAAAAGTAGCTTGTCGCCGAACGCTTTGGAGACGCCTTTCGCCTCGATGACTTTGTTGCCGAGCCGAGGACCGTTGGGGATGAATATCTCGAGCTTCTCCTCGCGTGCCTTCTGGTCTTCGTTGAGCAGGCGGTCGTATGCGTTCAGACGAGCTTTGCCTTTGGCGTGCCTTGCCGACGGAGCCATACGCACCCACTCGAGTTCTCGCTCGAGAGTCTTGCGGCGTTTGCTCATTTGCTTCTCTTCCATAGCCATACGAGCGGTTTTCTGCTCCAACCAACCGGAGTAATTGCCCTTCCAAGGTATGCCCTCGCCTCGGTCGAGTTCGAGTATCCATCCTGCAACGTGGTCGAGGAAGTAGCGGTCGTGGGTGATGGCTATGACGGTGCCTGCATACTGTTGCAGATGCTGTTCGAGCCAGTCGATGCTCTCTGCGTCGAGGTGGTTCGTAGGTTCATCTAGCAGAAGAATATCGGGCTGTCGGAGCAAAAGACGGCACAGAGCAACGCGACGCCGTTCGCCGCCCGAGAGATGCTTTACCGGAGTGTCTTCTTCGGGACAACGGAGAGCGTCCATAGCCTTTCGTAGTCTGGTATCGATATTCCAAGCGTCGCAAGCGTCGAGGCGGTCTTGTATCTCTGCCTGCCGTACAAGCAATTTGTCGAAGTCGGCATCGGGTTCGGCAAAGGCGGCATTTATCTCTTCGAACTCGGCGAGCAAAGCCATAGTGTCGGCAACTCCCTCGCGTACTACTTCGATGACAGTCTTGTCGTCGTCGAGCTTAGGCTCCTGCTCGAGATATCCGACCGAGTAGCCTGGTGAGAAAACGACCTCACCATCGAAGCTTTTGTCGACTCCTGCAATGATTTTGAGCAAGGTAGACTTACCCGAACCGTTCAGCCCGATGATACCGATTTTGGCACCATAGAAAAATGAGAGGTAGATGTTTTTGAGAACTTGTTTTGTTGGGGTAAACGACTTGGATACGTTTACCATTGAGAAGATTACTTTCTTGTCGTCTGCCATAGGGTTTGAAAATGGTTTGTTTTTTATAGACTGCACGTAGCGTGCTGCCTTAGGTTGAAAAATAAGATACTCCTTACGACTGATGTAAAGAGTATCCCCTTGTAATAATAAAAATTATAACTATAACGTATGATACTACTTTTTAGGCTTAGATAGAACGAGACGGAAACCGGTAGCTTTATTCTTGGAGTCGGGTTTTACTCTCGATCCGCGGAAAGCAGAGCGACAGTGGGCGACAGGATTGAGATAATTGCCGCCGCGTACGACATGGAACACTCCCGTATCGGGACCTTTGGGGTTGCGGTTGTTTACCGTATCGTATTTATCGTAAAAGTCGCTACAAAACTCAGATACATTGCCGTGCATATCGTATAGCCCCCATTTGTTTGGTTTGTAAGAGCCTCCTACGACGAGTTTGTCGTCTTTGCCTTTGCCGCCGAAATTGGCATCTTTGTCGGTAAGGTTGTCGCCGACGTTGTATGGAGTCGTAGTGGTGGCACGGCAAGCGTATTCCCACTCGGCTTCGGTCGGCAGGCGGTAGTCTTTACCCGTGGATTCGTTAAGTTTTTTGATGAATGTCTGCACCTCGTTCCAGCTTACTTCGATTACGGGCAGGTCGTCGTCTTTGGGCTCTTTCGACGAAGTTCCCATCACGGCATTCCACTGCTTTCGAGTGATTTCGTACGGATTGATATAGAATGTATCGAGTGCTACCCTGTGTATTATTTCGTCGGGTTGGTGCTTCGGGTCGTTAGCCGCGTCGCTACCCATAAGGAAATTGCCTTCGGGCAACTCTACGAAACCGAACTTAACAC
>CAJPPQ010000001.1 GCA_905372605.1 Porphyromonadaceae bacterium | reverse complement strand
TCTCCGTAAAGAGATAGTTTTCTTCGAGTTTCGAGTAATTAGTATTTAATTTCATTACAAACTTTATAACTTATATCACAATACGTACACTCTCTGACAATCAGGTCATTGCAAAGTCTATCTATCAGAAACAATAGCGAGCACTCAGTCCGAAAGCCCACAATCCGGGAGTGTGGTAGCCTATACCGAGTTTCTGCGAGTAATATAGGGTTTCTCCCGACTTACCGATATTGGGATTGTTGCCGTTCGGATAGTATAGTTTACCTATCTCTATGCCTATCAGCGGACGATAGTCGAGCGATATGGCAAGTGGTATATTATCGAAACGATATTCGAGTCCGAGCTGTGCCGCTAATCCTCCAAATCCGTAACTCCGGAGTGCCCGGTGGTTAAGTTTTCTTTCCATATAGTCGGGAGCTTTGGTATCTAAGAATCGGGGATACCAAGCATTACCGTTTTCTCCCCATATGAAGCCAGCACCCAGACCCAAACCTCCATAAACCGAAAAAGCAGAGTTGCCTACCGCTTGGCTTAGCCAGTTGTGTGTCCATGTGATTTGCAGCCCTTTGGCATAGAAAGAGCCGACATCGAACTGCACGAAACGCTCTCCGTAGTGTATTCCCTGCTGGAAAGAGAGTTCTTGGTTACCCCCAATCCTGATACCGATAGCTCTCGGCTGAGCTATGGAAACTACTGTCATAGCAGTAGTTATAAATAAAATCAAAAATAATCTTTTCATATATACATCTTTTTTATTGGTTGAAAAATATATTTATTATCCGTATTATTCGGCTTCGACGTTTAGATTGTTTACGATAAAGTCGCGTCGCTCTTGTGTGTTGTCGCCCATATAGAAACGCAACATATCGGAGACGGCATCTTCTTTTCGCAGTGTAACTCTGTCGAGACGCATATTCTTGCCTATAAATGTTTTAAACTCATCGGGGTCTATTTCGCCAAGCCCTTTGAAACGTGTGATTTCGGGGTTCGCTCCGAGGCTTGCGATAGCCTTGTCTCTCTCTTCTTCGGAGTAACAGTATACGGTCTCTCGTTTGTTTCTTACACGGAAAAGAGGTGTCTGTAATATATGTACGTGTCCTTTTTTCACCAATTCGGGGAAAAATTGCAGGAAAAAGGTCATTATCAGTAGTCTTATATGCATACCGTCGACATCGGCATCGGTAGCAATTATTACCTTGTTGTAGCGTAAGCCTTCCAGACCGTCTTCGATATTGAGAGCTGCCTGCAACAGATTGAATTCCTCGTTTTTATATACGATCTGCTTAGTTTCGCCGAAAGAGTTCAACGGCTTGCCTCGAAGCGAAAACACAGCTTGTAGATTGGGGTCGCGAGTCTTTGTGATAGAGCCGCTTGCAGAGTCGCCCTCGGTGATGAAAATACAAGTATCTTCTTTGTCTTGGCTATTGCTATTGTTGAAATGCACTCGGCAGTCGCGCAACTTCTTGTTGTGCAGACTTACTTTCTGTGCCGTCTTACGAGCCGCTTTTGTAACGTTTGCTATCGCTTTACGCTCTTTTTCAGACTCTTGTATCTTCTTGAGCAATACTTCGGCAACATCATGATTCATATGCAAATATCGGTCTACTTCACGTGTTACGAAGTCGCCGACAAACTTCTGTATGGTCGTGCTGTTTGGGTCTTGCGAATCGATTTTAGTAGAACCGAGCTTCGTTTTGGTTTGGCTCTCGAACACAGGGTCTTGAACCGAGATAGATATCGCCGCTACGAGTCCCATACGAATATCGGCATACTCCATATTTTTACCGTAAAACTCGCGAACGCATTTGCCGAAATTTTCGCGAAATGCACTCTGATGAGTCCCGCCGTGTATCGTATGTTGCCCATTTACAAAGGAGTAATACTCTTCGCCATATTGGTTTGTATGAGTGAAAGCTATCTCTATATCGTTGTCTTTGAGGTGTACGATAGGATACAGTGAGTCGTTGGTGATTTTCTCGTCGAGCAGGTCGAGCAGCCCGTTCTGCGAAGTCATCTTACTGCCATTGAAGTCTATAGATAGCCCCAAATTCAGATAGCAGTAGTTTTTGAGCATTTCTGTAATCGTCTCGTTTCTGTAGGCGAAGTTCTCGAATATCTGATCGTCGGGTTTGAATACTATCTCCGTACCGTCTTTTTCCGAAGTCGGTTCGGGTGAATTGTCTTCCGACAATACTCCGCGACGAAAAACGGCACTCTTCATCATACCGTCTCTGAACGATTTTACCGAAAAATACTCCGATAAGGCATTCACTGCTTTGGTACCTACACCGTTGAGTCCCACGCTCTTGTTGTATCCCGATGTAGTATATTTACCTCCAGTATTCATCACCGACACGGCTTTTACCATGGAGTTTTGAGGTATGCCACGCCCATAGTCGCGTACTCTTACCGTATTGTCGACCAAAGTTATATCTATCGACGAACCGTACTTCATTCTGAATTCGTCTATCGAATTATCTATTATCTCTTTGAGTAACACATATATACCATCATCGGCAGACGAGCCGTCGCCCAACTTACCTATATACATACCCGGACGTAAGCGGACGTGTTCCAAGTCTTCGAGGTGGACTATCGCTTCGTCTGAATAAGTATCTTTCGACTGTGATAAATCGTTGTGGTCTACCATTTTTCGATCGCAGATATTGTGTATATGTCAATGAATCTTTTATTTCCGTACATGTTTTAAGCGTACAAAAGTAATACTATTTTTTCAATTACACCACAGATAAACCGATAGCTCCGACAGTACGAATTCGTATGTCGAAAGTAACCAATATACTACAGCATCTATACTCTCCAAATAGTCCGGATACTTACGACTGTACCATTCTCGGCATTATAAACAAAAGAGGGTGACAAACGTCTGTTTCACACCCTCTTTATTTTTTACACAAAAAACGCTTACTTTCTTATACCCAATTCTTTGATGATTTTACGATAACGCTCGATATCTTTCATTTTCAGGTAGTCTAAAAGTTGGCGACGCCGACCAACAAGCATTTTCAAAGCACGTTCTGTACTATAATCTTTTTTATTCGACCTCAAATGTTCGGTCAAATGGCTGATACGGGCAGAAAATAGCGCCACCTGACTCTCTGCAGAGCCGGTATCGGTATTAGACTTTCCGTATTTTCCAAAGATTTCTTTCTTTTCTTCTGATGTTAAATACATAAATCTGAAATTATTACTTTTTTAATTGAACTGCAAAATTAATACTTTTTCTTCAATTACAAATATTTTTTTATCGCTTACCGCTTCGCCCTATCCTACCGAAACGTATTTTACCGCTAAACCAACCTTTGTCTTTGTCGAGCGAAAGCCACACAAAGAGCGGTTGCCCTACGATATGGTCTTCGGGAACAAAGCCCCAATAGCGGGAGTCGGCCGAATTGTGCCGATTGTCGCCCATCATGAAGTAATAGTCCATCTTGAAGGTATATCGGTCTGTCGGCTTGCCGTTTATAATGATATTACCTCCGTCGACACTTAGCGTATTATGTTCATAATTACGAATAATATGCTCATATATAGGCAGATTGTCGATAGTAAGACTTACTTCGGCTCCCTTCTTGGGTACTACCACAGGACCGAAATTATCACGGTCCCAGCCATAATTGGCATACAGCGGGAAGACTTTATCGTATTTATACGTAGGCTTTGGAGCTATTCGTTCTATGTAGGGTAGAGCCTTTATTTTGCCGTACATCTCGGCAGTAAGAGGCAAATCCCATATTTTACGAGTAGGGTCGAATTTGGAGTACGTAGAGTCGTTGTCGGGAAGATACTGAGCGTATTGGCGGTCGGCTTTGCTTATGCCAAGTTTATCGAAAAATATCTCCGTAAGCGGTGTCCCATCTGTCTGTATATAATAGTTATACTGAATATTAGGGTAAGACTCCTCTTTTTTGCCGTTGATATAGTTTTGTCGGTCAATTATCTGTAAAGTATCACCGGGGATTGCTACACAGCGTTTTACGTAATTCTCGCGTCGGTCAACAGGTCGCCATACGATATCGCCGAAAACACCTTTATTTTCCATCAGAAAACGTCTGCCGAGAGCATATATATCGCCACGATACTTCGCTATATGCGTAAATATCGTATCGGGATGTACACTACGCGCCAATATTTGCACTCCTTCGTTGAACACAAGCGTATAGTAATCGGGATTGTTTATTTTGAGAGGTACGGTATCGCCCGTAGGGAAATTGAACACCACGATATCGCCTCTCCTCACACTGCGAAGCCCTTTGAGCCGACGATACTCCCATTGCGGGCAGTCGACATAACTCTTTGTACCCCAAGGGAAAGTATGCTGTACCAGAGGAGCCGACAGCGGAGTATTCGGTATACGAGGACCATAACTCACCTTGCTTACAAAAAGAAAATCGCCCACAAGTAGAGTCTTTTCTAACGACGACGACGGTATTTTATAGTTCTGAAACAGATACAGATTGATGAAATATACTGCTATCAAGGCAAATACGATAGAGTCCACCCACGAAAATATCGAGTATAATGTCTTGTTTTTTATGCTTTTCCAGAAATCCCAAGGGATAAACTTAGTAATAAACAAGTCGAATATAAACGGTAACAAAAGCAACCACCAAAAGTTGCCTACCCAGATTATAAACAGCACATAGACGATAGACCACGCACCGAATTTAATCCAACTTTTTAAGCCTTTATTAAATCTATTATTCATATAAACTGGTATTTATCTGATTCTAAAACTTCGGCAAAGTTAACAAAACTATCGTATACTATCAAAATAATTGTTTCCCCCCCTACTCAGGAGTATACTTATATATATTTATTATGCCGATTTGTTGCCACAACGATTTCTGTGGGCAACAATGCATTACATCTTTTTGATTATCAAAGCGCTATTCGTACCTCCGAAACCGAATGAGTTCGAAAGTATTACATCTAATTTCCGACTGCATGTCGATGGTATAATATTCAGGTTTTCAGAGTATTCGTCGGGACTCTCGAAATTGATATTCGGAGCTATGAAATCGTTTTTCATCATCAGTATCGAATAGACTATTTCGCTGGCTCCCGCCATCCAACATTCGTGCCCGGTCATCGATTTTGTCGACGATATAGGAGTTTTGTGAGAGGCAAAAATCGTATCGAGCGCCACCGCCTCGGCAGCATCGCCCTGAGGAGTAGATGTAGCATGAGCATTGATATAGTCTATATTATCGGCTTTCATGGAAGCATCTTTGAGAGCTCTGTTTATTGCCGTAATACACCCTTCGGCACTTGGCTGCGATATATTCAGACCGTTCGATGAGAAGCCATAACCAACCACTTCGGCTAAGATATTGGCTCCGCGAGCTTTGGCGTGTTCATACTCTTCGAGAATAAGCGAGGCGGCTCCGCCACTGGGTACAAGCCCATCACGAGATTTATCGAACGGACGCGATGCTTTTTGAGGCTCGGCAATACGTACCGAAAAAGCTCCCAAAGCATCGAAACTACCCATAGAATAAAGATTTGTCTCCTGAGCTCCTCCACAAAGTACCACATCCTGAAGTCCCTGTTTTATAAACAGATACCCTAATCCTATCGAATGCGAACCGCTTGCACAGGCTGCCGAAATAGTCATATTGACACCACGTAACTTGAATATTGTCGATAGATTCATCGTGACAGTCGAGTTCATCGATTGGAAAATAGCACCTGAGCCTATGAGCGAAGTATCGTGTTTTTCCATTGCGATATTGTTTGCCTCTATCACTGCCTTTGCCGACGAATCGTTGCCATAGAATATGCCTATTTCGTTGTTTTCAAGGTAATCCGCATCTATCTTTGCTCCCTTAAAAGCCTCTAATGTAGCCATATAAGCATACTCGCCCTCTTCTGCAAGACCTATACGTAGCCGACGGTCTAAGACTCCCTTCAGTTGAGGTCTTTCGACTATTCCCGTCAGCGGCGACCGGTAGCCGTATTCGGTACGCTCTACCTCTACGCCTATCCCCGAACGCCCCTCGTACAACGACTTGGCTACATCATCTATATTTTTACCTATGCAGGAGTATATCCCCATACCTGTAACAACAACTCTTCTCATATATAACTTGTTTGGTGTATTGTAAAAATTAGCCCGCAAAATTAATCAAAAAAAGTCGTATTGACGAATATTCTTATTATCAATATCATATGATTTACAACGACAATAATTAACCTTCGTTTTTTATTATTATACATATTTTGCCTTCCACAATTGTATTAAAAAACAACTGATTGACAAAAATAGAGTAAAAAAAAATGCTCACTTTCAGTCAAAATGTGATATTAGTTTGTATTTTTTCGTTGAAAATAAAAATCGGTAAATAAAAAAAGCGTTACCTTTGCACTACCAAAAAAGTAACATTAAAGTATTAACTAATTATTTTTTCTAATTATGTCAGAAGTAAAACAGAAAGTAAAAGACATTATTGTTAGTAAGTTAGGTGTATCGGAAGCAGAAGTTGTGGAATCGGCTTCTTTCACAAACGATCTCGGTGCAGACTCTTTAGACACTGTTGAATTGATAATGGAATTTGAAAAAGAATTCGGCATTCAGATAGCAGAAGAAGACGCATCTAAAATCTCAACGGTAGGCGAAGCTATTTCGCATATCGAAGCCGCTATAAAGTAATATTTTTTTAGAACATGGAATTAAAAAGAGTAGTAGTAACCGGTCTCGGTGCTATTACCCCTATTGGAAACACCGTCTCAGAATTCTGGGACGGCGTTGTCAAGGGGAGGAGCGGAGCAGGACCGATTACTCGTTTCGACACAGAAAAGTTCAAAGTAAAGTTTGCCTGTGAGGTAAAAAATTTCGACCCATCGCAATATATCGAGCCGAAAGAATCTCGCAAGATGGACTTATACTCTCAATATTCGTTAGCCGTTGCTACTCAGGCTGTAGAAGATGCTAAACTTGAAACGGATAAACTAAACTTAGATAAAATCGGAGTAATTTTCGGAGTAGGTATCGGAGGTATCACTACTTTCGAACAAGAGATGACCAACTATGCCTTAAACAAAGAGCTAGGGCCGAGATTCAACCCGTTTTTCATTCCCAAGATGATAGCCGATATTGCTCCCGGACTAATATCTATCAAGTACGGTTTCAGAGGGGTAAACTTCACTACCACATCGGCTTGTGCTTCATCGACCAATGCTTTGGTAGATGCTTTCAACTATATCAGACTCGGCAAAGCCGATATTATACTTGCGGGAGGTTCCGAAGCTGCTGTATGTGAAGCAGGTATAGGGGGATTCTCTTCTATGCACGCACTATCGACACGAAACGATAGCCCTCAGACCGCTTCACGTCCGTACTCGAAATCTCGCGACGGTTTTGTACTTGGAGAAGGCGCCGGATGTCTGGTTCTCGAAGAGTACGAACACGCCAAAGCTCGTGGTGCAAAGATATACGCCGAAATTGTTGGCGGAGGTCTCAGTGCCGACGCTCACCATCTTACTGCTCCACACCCCGATGGATATGGTGCTAAAATGGTAATGATCAATGCCCTCGAAGATGCAGGAATGCAACCTTCGGATATAGACTATATTAACGTACACGGCACATCTACACCTCTTGGCGACATATCGGAGCTCAAAGCTATAAAGAGTGTATTCGGCGAGCATGCTTACAAGTTGAATATCAGCGCTACAAAATCTATGACCGGACACCTACTCGGAGCTACCGGAGCGATAGAGGCTATAATATCGGTACTATCGGTACAAAACGACATTATACCGCCCACTATCAATCACTCCGACGACGATATAGACGAAGATATAGACTACAGCTTGAATCTGACATTCAATACAGCTCAGAAACGAACAGTAAGAGCAGCATTATCGAATACTTTCGGTTTCGGTGGACACAATGCAAGCATAATAGTAAAAAAGATTTGAGTCTATTATACATAGGTTTATACATTTTAATGAGTATCTCTACATAAAAAAGAGGTACTCTTTTTTATATATATTATTGTTATTGAGCCGTATACAACGACATGAATTACAGCCTTATAAATAAATCACAGTACCACATTATATTGTAGATTCAACAACCTGCCCTTGGTATAAGTATGAAAAATTTCTGTACCTTTGCTTGCGATAACCGACACATAGACAAACCTATACCTCTACGCTGATTATCAACGACATAAACCTATCATACTTTTTATACAAATCGAGCATATTATCATTAATATCGTAGCAAGGTGAACAATTTTTTCAGACGTTATTTCAAAGGAGACCCTATTATCTGGACTATATACCTGCTGCTGTGTGTGGTATCGATAGTAGCCGTATTTAGCGCCTCCTCAGATGCTATAAGCGGTTCGGGCAGAGCCGCAGGACAGATATTGAGGCATGTTGCTTTTATCGCCGTAGGGTTCGGTACTCTACTGGCAGTCTATTCGTTGCCACTGAGGAGTATAAAATTTTTCTCTTTCATACTGCTATTTTTTTGTATTGCTCTATTGGGTTACTTGCTACTGGCGGGTTCTATGCATCAGGGAGCGGCTCGTAGTCTGGGCGGATTGTTCCAACCGTCAGAGTTCGTGAAGTTTGCACTGATAGTGGTAACAGCCTTTTTTGTCGATGAATTTCGTAACGAAGAGGTATTGAAGCGTTGGTTCAAAATATTTTGTTTCGTGGTGTGGACTACGATAGGGCTTATTCTTCCTATGAATCTGTCGCAGGCTATTATCATATTCATTCCCATACTGATAATGCTTATCGTAGGGGCAGTGCCTTGGCGTAATATAGCTATTTTCGTAGGTGTGCCCATTGTCGGTATTATATTGCTTTCGGTAGTAGCCACAGTAGTGCCTAAGACCGACGGTGGCGTATCGAGTATTTTGGGAAAATTTCGTTTCGAGACGTGGGCAGGACGTTTTAGAAATCACATAGATATAGTAGAACAATGGCAAAAATCGGATAGTAACACCGAGAAATGGGCTATTATACGCCAATACGACCAAGTAATATACGCCAAATCTGCAATATACGACGGCAAAATAGGTGTAGCCCCAGGTAATAGCGTATGGCGCAACAGACTACAAGAGGTTTCGAAAGACTTTATCTTTGCTATGATAGTAGAGGAATATGGTACTTTTATCGGAGGATTGGGGGTTATATTCTTGTATCTGTGGCTACTGTGGCGAGGCGGAGTCTTGATTCGAAAGGTAGATACCGTATTTCAGGCGGTAGTGATAGTGGGAGCCGTTACACTGATAGTATTTCAGGCATTTGTACATATAGCTGTAAATGTGGGACTATTGCCTGTTACAGGACAGACGCTACCTCTTATAAGCAAGGGCGGTACCTCGATAATGGTAATGGGCATGCTATTTGGGCTCATACTCGGAATGTCGCGCAAGATAGAGGAAAAAGACGAAGCTACGGAAAATAAGACAGATACACCCCAAGAACCGACAGATAAAGATACAGAAACAAACGATACAGACTTGTCTATCTGCACTGAAGAAGAGCAACAAGACAAAGAAACATTCGATTTTGTAGAGATATCGGACACCACCGATACCACAGCGGCGAAAGATTCTTGAACTTTTGGGGCTACCCGTGAAAGCTACTTTCGACATTTACTCGATTACAGCAGGATATATACGAAGTAATATGGCAGATAGAAAAATATAGGTGTACAAATTTGTGTTTTTAAGGCTTGTAATCAAAAAAAAGTATTACCTTTGCACTTTCGATTACGGAGAGATGGCAGAGTGGTCGATTGCGGCGGTCTTGAAAACCGTTGACTGTAACAGGTCCGGGGGTTCGAATCCCTCTTTCTCCGCATAAAATATTTATATATAAAAACTTAAAAGTAAAAATGAAAAAAGGAATTCATCCCGAAAGTTATCGTCCCGTAGCCTTCAAAGATGTATCAAACGACGACGTTTTCATATCTCGTTCTACTATAGCTACGAAAGAAACCATCGACATCGATGGGGTAACGTACCCTTTGGTTAAGCTCGAAATTTCTAACACTTCTCACCCGTTCTATACAGGTAAGTCGAAACTTGTCGATACGGCAGGACGTGTAGATAAGTTTATGAGCCGTTACAAAGATAGAGTATCGAAGGCAAAAAAGTAATTATTCGATAAAGGACAAGATAACTGTAAAAAACTCAACTTGTTTGAGTTTTTTTTCGCATTTTGTCGGGGTATATCCTTTTAAATATAGGTTATAATATGCATCTATTGGATAAGTTTAAATATTGCCCTGCCTGCGGCTCTGACCGATTCGTCGAGAGCGACGAGAAGTCGAAGCAATGTCTTCGGTGTGGCTTTAAGTACTATCTGAATGCAGTATCGGCAGTAGCTGCTTTCGTAGTCGACAGCGACAACAGACTACTCCTATGCCGACGCGCCAACGACCCTGCTAAAGGTACTTGGGACTTGCCCGGTGGGTTTGTCGATCCGGACGAAACAGCCGAAGAGGCTATCACAAGAGAGATTTACGAAGAGTTAGGATTTGAAATAGAGAGCTTTAGATATCTTTTTTCTATCCCAAACGAGTACTACTACTCGGGCTTCAATGTCCGTACACTCGATATGTTTTATCTGGTACAAGTAGTCGACGACTCAAAGCCGATAGCAAAAGACGATGTCGAAAGTGCCGAATTCATACCGATGGATAGTATCGATATATCGACTATCGGTCTGAAGTCCATAAAGGTAGCAGTCGAGAAATTTTTAGCCGACTATATATCACAAGATTAATCTTTTTTGTACTTTTGTGGTTTTATAGCAAAACGGGAAACGGCAATGACTCTCATCGGCATATTATCGCGACTAAAGACCGTAGCAGTATTTATAGTATTGGAGACGTTGGCTCTGGTAATAGTCTCAAACAAAAGTGTTTTCCAGCGTAGCTGTGCTGTACAGTTGTCGATGGAGAGTTCGGCGTTTATCTATTCCAAAATCAACAACATATATTCATACTTCGCCCTGGGCTCTGCAAACAAAGAGCTATCTGCCTACAATGCACAGCTGCAAAACAGGATAGAACAACTGCAAAATGCTATCGGCAAGCAGACAGAGCCGATAGATTCGGCTTACTACGATAGCTATATCACGTTCATTCCCGCCAAGGTAATAAATAAATCGATAGGCAATATCGACAACTATTTCGTTTTGGATAGAGGCAGAAAAGATGGTGTAAAAGAGGGCTTTGGAGTAGTTTCGAACGGTAAAGTAGTGGGAGTGGTGCAATACGTATCCGAAAACTTCTCGGCGGTATTGCTTGTAGCATCATCGAAAATGAAGCTAAGCGGTAAAATCAAAAAAGACAATCAGTTGTGTACGGTAATATGTAGCCCGAAAACTATTGGAAAGGGAGAGATATACGATATTCCGCATCATGTGGAAGTAGCGGTGGGCGATACTATCCTCACGAGCGGATTCTCGTCGATTTTCCCGAGCGACTATATCATAGGCATCGTAACCGGTGTAAAAAACAATGTGGCCTCTGCCTCCAACGACCTCAATATCAACTATGCCATCGATTTTATGCGTATCAACTATGTCGATATCGTCGATTTCAGGAATATCGATGAAATAAACGAAATCCGCAATCAAATCAATATAGCAGAATAATGAAAGACATAGCAATCGGATTTTTCTCTTTTGTATTATCGATATTACTTCAGATACTCATATTCAACCAAATAAGTCTACTCGGATATGGTTGTATCTTTTTTCATCTGATATTCGTACTGATATCGCCGCTTCGGTTCAAAACCATACCGCTGATGCTTATGGCTTTCGCCATGGGACTTACAGTAGACGTATTTTCAAATAGTTATGGCATACACGCTTTTTCCCTCACATTGGTATCGGCACTTAGAGCTGGTATAATCAATCTCTTCTTCTCAAAAGAAGATACGGAGCACCACCCCAACCTATTTGTAGGATTATCTGCCGATTATTACAAGTATGCCATATCGATGATATTTATATACTCTTTGTCTGTCTTTGCATTAGAGGCGTTCGATGTGAGATTCGTATTGAACATACTGCAAAAAACTCTTGTAAGCACCATTGCTACAACGATATTCGTACTTTTCGTACAATCTGTGGTTTTCAAGAAATACAATGAGAGATAATTTCAAATATCGGAATACTTACGTAAAAATATTTGTAATATTGGCTACCGCCGTATTAGTGGGACAGCTCGTAAATCTACAGATAATAAAGGATTACAGCGATCAGGCAGACGATAATGCGTTTTTTCGAAAAACGATATATGCTCCTCGCGGACTGATATACGACCGCAATGGTAAACTATTGGTATTCAACCAACCGATATACGACATCGATATCGTAATGAAACAATGGGACGATCTCGAAAACCAAGGTAACCCAATAGATACCACCGAGTTGTGTCGAGTACTCGGTATCGATAAAGACGATTTTGTACGCAAACTAATAGATATCAAAGACAGAAGCAAGAACCCAAACTATTCGCAGCTATTGCCGCAGAAGTTTATAACACAGCTCACTCCCGAAGAAGCAGCCGTCATTCAGGAGGTTATATGGAAGTTCCCCGGTGTATCGCTCGTAAGCCGTACTATGCGACAATATACCACTACCAATGCGGCTCACGCCATAGGCTCTATCGGTGAAGTATCGCGAGCGGTATTGGAGAGCGAAATAGGTAAAGAATATCGGCAGGGCGACTATATCGGTATTAGCGGTGTAGAGAAGCAATACGAGAGCATACTAAAAGGTAGGAACGGACTCGAAATATTCTTACGCGACGTAAAAGGACGTATACAAGGCAAATATAAAAACGGTACAAAAGACATTGCCCCTATAGGAGGTAAGTCGCTGACGCTAAGCATCGACATCGACTTGCAGGCATACGGCGAACTACTTATGCAAAACAAAGTGGGAAGCATCGTCGCTATCGAACCCGCCACGGGTGAGATACTTGCACTTGTATCGTCGCCTACATACGACTTATCGACACTGATAGGCAAACAACGCGGAAAAAACTACTCCATACTGCTGGGCGACCCCTACAAACCGCTACTCGACCGTCCGCTGATGGCACGATATCCGCCGGGTAGTACATTCAAGGTAGCAAATGCACTTGTATTCGAGCAAGAGAATATCATATCGACCGAGTCGCGGTTTCCGTGCCATGCGGGATACGTAGTGGGTAGCTTCAGACTCGGATGCCACAACCACATGTCGCCGCTCGACCTACCCAACTCCATATCAAACTCTTGCAACGCTTATTACTGTGCCGCTCTGAGAAAAATGCTCGACGACGGTAAATATAGCTCTATCGAGAACGCTTTGAATGTGTGGCGACACGATATATCGTCGTTCGGATTCGGACGCAAACTCGGAGTCGACTTCCCAAACGAGAATAGAGGCTTCATACCCGATGCCGATATATACGACAAAAAATACGGCCGACACCGCTGGCAGAGCCTCAACATAGTATCTATCGCTATCGGGCAGGGCGAGATAGTGTCGACTCCCATACAGTTAGCCAATTTCTGTGCTATCGTAGCTAATAGAGGTTATTGGATACGCCCGCATATAATAAAGAAAATCGATGGTTTACCGCTCGATACGGCATATACCAACGTCATACATACGAGGGTCGATTCACAATATTTTGCTCCCATAATACAAGGTATGCAGTGGGCTGTAAATGGCGGAGGTAGTGGCTCTACGGCACGTATTGCTCGGATAGACAGTATTATAGTATGCGGTAAGACGGGAACAGCCGAAAACCCGCACGGCGGCAACCACTCCATTTTCATAGCATTCGCACCGAAAGACAATCCGAAGATTGCTATGGCAATAGTGGTCGAAAACGCAGGATTCGGAGCTACTTGGGCAGCTCCGATAGTATCGCTTATGATAGAAAAATACCTAAAAGGTAAAATTTCCGATAAGCGTATCTGGCTCGAAAACAATATGAAAGCTGCCAATCTGATGCCACGACTCAAATAAAAAACACATCATATACCGATATTGCATTAAACCATAAGGGGCATTATCGGTCTTAGGTAAAGTATCGTATTTTTTGAGGCTGGAATATTTTTCGCATGGACGATAAAAAAATTTGATTGACGCATTTGTAATAACAAAAATAGTATTACCTTTGTGCTATCGACTGCGAACGGACGGCAAATACGTTTTACTATAGATAATAAATAATATTACATATTCAATAATTTAATAATCAATTAAAAAACAGAACATTTTATGAAGAAAGTATTTGGTTTTGGACTGCTTATAGCAGCAGTGATGATGGTTGCTTTCGCTTCTTGTAAGAAAGACCAGAAAGTAGAAAGTGTTACTCTTAGCGCAACTACTAAGAGTATAAAGGTAGGTGAAGAGTTCACTCTTAAGGCAACGGTAACTCCGTCCGATGCTAAAAATAAAGCAGTAACATGGGAGTCTGATAAGGCTGCCGTAGCTACTGTAGACAAAAATGGTAAAGTAAAAGGTATCGCAGCAGGTGAAGCTACTATTACAGTTACTACCGTAGATGCCAACAGAACAGCTACTTGTAAAGTAACGGTAACTGCATCGTCTGACCCCGATCCTAAACCGGATCCCAACGACGAAACAGCATTCAAGAACTACGAACCGGAAGCAAAAACTACTATAAACGAAGAGTGGAACGCAGGTAAAATAGAAGTTATACAAACAGTAGACCCAGCTAATTTAGTATTTCTTGAAACAGACGAGAATGCTAATGGCTTTGTATGTACTATTGCCCTCGTTGTAGATAAAAATGCTACAAAACTACCGGAAGCTACATACAATGTAGTAGATATAAAGAAGGCTGCATTAAATACCATAATAAAATCTACAGGAATAAAAAATAATCAAGTTTCTCCTTCTTACATTTCTAAAACAACAACAGAAAATGGCAAGAAGTTTTTAGCAACTCCTTTCTACTTCTTCGCTAGTGGTACAGCTACAGTAAGTGCTACTGCCATAGATTTCAATATTACTTCTCACTTCGGTAGCACACTGAAACTGAAATATACAGGTAGTCTCAATATCACTCCTAAGGGTAGTGCTCCTATGAGAACATTTCGTGCTATCCGCTAAGAGACACTAAGTCTTTTTCAGATAGACATTGATTACAAAAGACACTCCGCTCTAAGAAAGAAGAGTAGGAGTGTCTTTTTTTTGTCTTTTTCATCAGACAAAAGAGAGCTGTATAGCGTAGGTAGCAAATAATAGTTGTACACAAATGGAGTATTTTTCATATCTTTGTAGATAGAAACAATATTTTTAATCGTATATGAATAGATTGCTACAATCGCTCTCATACACACCAAGTTGGAGGAAAATATCGGTCGACCTCTTCGCTTGGATATTCACGCTACTTATACTGCTGGTTTGGCGTATATCGACCGAGAAGACCACAATAATAAACTACATCTATGTCTTCGGCTATGTGCTTGTATACTGGATAGTCGTATCGTATATATTACAGCGGTATCGTAGGCAGAAGACCTATCGTTTCACTCGAGAGTTGTTGGTGGTCTTTCTTGTATCGCTCATAGTATATGGCTCATTTTACTTTGGTATGGGCTTTATACCGTTTTTCAAAGACGTATCGATATATGTCGTAACTACGATGGTAGTGATAATGTTTATAGTGAGTTATACGATTATACTTATATATCAGTTCTATCGCTATGCTACGAATATGGACGACGAGCTGCCTCAGGTAGAGCCTCGTCTATCGGCAAGTGTACTCAAAGCCCCAAAAGAGATAGGCTCAACTGAGTACGAAGATATAAAAAACGAGATATGCAGATATACCGACCAAGAGTCTCTCGATTTTCTTCAGCAGCATATCGACTTGAAGTCGTCGAATACACGTGTATTTGCTTCTACTACATTATTCAATTTCAATACTATACGTCAGTATCGCTACAGTACTTTGGTAAATCTGGCACAACTAAATTCGATACGGGGTATCAATCGGATATTCAACAAGATAAACGAAAAACTCCCCGACGACGGTATCTGGTGTGTCTGTTACAAATCGATAGAGCAACTGCACGACGATATCGACAAAAAATATCCACCCGTAGTGAGAAGTATAGTACAGGCTTCGGTATTTTTCTTTAAAAGGATATTGCCCAAGATAATACTTACACATCGACTATATTTCGATATCACTAAGGGCAAAAATCGCTATCTATCTCACACAGAGATACTTGGAAGATTATATTACTGCGGTTTCGAGGTGGTAGATACAGGTACGACTCCCTCACTGAGTTGGATAGTAGCTCGTCGTATTTCGAACCCTCAACACCTCGTACACAAGCGTTACGGCATTATCATCAAGCTTCCGAGAGTCTGCAAAAACAAAGAGATACGTCCCATATACAAGATGCGTACAATGTATCCGTATGCCGAATATATTCAGAGCTATATGTACAGTAAAGCAGGTGTAGACGATATAGGCAAGATAAAAGACGATATGCGTGTAACCGGCTGGGGCAGAGTCTTTCGCAAATTCTGGATCGACGAACTGCCGATGATATGGAATCTTCTCAGAGGCGATCTCAAACTGATAGGGGTACGTCCACTGAGCGTATCGAACTTCAACACCTACCCGCAATACCTGCAAGATAAACGTACTAAGGTGAAACCCGGACTTATACCACCTATGTACAGAGACTTACCTAAGAACGAAAAAGAGTTTTACGACTCCGAGGAGCGATATATCGACAGATATCTGAAAGCCCCGCTCAAAACCGATATCGAATATCTATTGAAGGCTCTGTATAATATTTTTATAAAAAGGGTGAGAAGTCGATGATTATAAACCATATATCTCAGTATATAATATCGACTAAATAGTACGCTGGCAATATTTTTGTAAAAAAATCGCCGACCGGTGTTGTCTGTTTAAAAAAAAGTGTTACCTTTGCAGTCCAATTCGGATATACGAATAATATTTAAGGCCCATTCGTCTATCGGTTCAGGACGCCAGATTTTCATTCTGGAAAGAGGGGTTCGATTCCCCTATGGGCTACAATTTTTTAACGATAAAAATTTGTTTTAGAAATGGCAAATCATAAATCATCTATTAAAAGAATTCGTCAGATTCAAAGAAAACGGTTGCATAATAAATACTATGCAAAGACTGCTCGTAATGCCGTAAGAAAGCTACGTGCTACGACCGATAAGGCTATTGCCGTTGAGTTTTTGCCCAAAGTATCGTCGATGCTCGACAAACTTGCAAAACGCAATATCATACATCAAAACAAAGCAAGCAACCTCAAATCGAAGCTGTCGAAACATATCGCTAAACTGGCATAAAAAAGATAGAGAAAACACATTTAAATTTTTCATATTTGTTATAGATGATGGCTACCTATACAATACATTTGTATAGGTAGTTTCTTGTATTGATATGGCTAAACCCGACAACACTTCGGAAGCAACAAAAAAAGAGCAAAATACAAGCCTAACCACTTGTACCGCTCCTATAATATTAATATAATATCAGACAACCTTAAGCGTTGTTACTTGTATCTGAACGATATACGACCCTTCGATAAGTCATAAGGAGACATTTCGACCTTCACCTTATCGCCGGGTAATATGCGGATATAATGCATCCTCATTTTTCCCGATATATGGGCTATTATCTCGTGTCCGTTTTCGAGTCTGACCCGAAACATTGCATTCGACAACGCCTCCAATATGGTACCGTCTATTTCTATTGCTTCTTGTTTTGCCATAAATTGATATTTGTGTAAGTTATTCCGTTTTAAGAGCGTCTTCTATTATAGCAAAGTCCGATAATATATCTGCTTTGCCTTTCCGTACGGCTACTGCATGCTCGAAGTGAGCCGCCCATTTGCGGTCTGCCGTACGAGCCGTCCACCCGTCGTTGTCGATGGAGATACGATAGTTTCCCATATTTATCATAGGTTCGATACAGATTACCATATTCTCTTTTAGCATTGGTCCTTGCCCCCGCTTGCCGTAGTTTGGCACCTGTGGGTCTTCGTGCATACTTCTGCCCAGACCGTGTCCGACCATCTCGCGTACGCAAGAGTAACCGGCCGCCTCGCAATAGGTCTGCACGGCATTCGATATATCACCGACACGATTGCCCGCCACTGCCATCGCTATTCCCTTATACAGAGACTCTTTCGTAGTCTTCAGCAACTGTCTTACCTCGTCGGATACGTCGCCTACGGCAAATGTATACGCACTATCGCCGACAAATCCGTCTTTGTACGTACAGAGGTCGATAGATATAATATCGCCCTCTTGGAGTATGGTCTTATTCGAAGGAATACCGTGCACAACTACGTCGTTTACCGACATACACGTGGCGCACGGATAGCCATAGTAGCCTTTGCAAGGGGTCTCGGCACCATTGTCGCGGATAAACTCCTCGGCAAGGCTATCGAGATATTTGGTCGATACGCCGGGCTGCACCAGAGGCGCAAGCATTGCCAGAGTCTTAGAGACCAAAAGGCAACTACTGCGGAGTTTTTCTATCTCTTCGTCTGTCTTTATATATATCATTTCAATAGATTATCGAATCATAAAAATAGGGTGCAAAATTAATATTTTTTCTCGAATAATGCCCACTCATACACCAAAACGGCAGTATAAGACTTACTAATATATAGGATTAGGTTGGGAGTACAATATAGTAGACTTCGATGAGTAGTGCCGATACAGAGTATCGAGACGGCTATCGGGGGCGATATATCCGAAGACTATCTCGTCGGCGAGCTCGGCGATATATCGGTTTCGCTCGTCGGCGGCAGTTTGGCTCGCCCGCGTCGCTTTCGGTGCGGTGCTGACTATAAGCAGTCGCCCCGCGTCCATCGCGGATTGCAGTTCGGAGGCAAGGACGGTATACATTCGCCGAGCAATAACCACGATGAGAGGCTTCTGCCCTTGCAGGAGAAAATGGAGCACGTCTCGCTCTATTCGCGACTGGAAGCCGCTTACGACCACCCCGTCGGATCGACACGCCTCGGTCGCCCAGTCGTAACAGCGCAGCACCGCCGGACTGCTCACCCTGCGTGAGCAGAGAAAAGCCGTCTTGTGTGCCTCGAGCAACTCACGATTGCCAAGATATTCTACTTTGATCTGCATAGATTATTTCTTTATGGCTTCTCCGTCGTCGCCACTCTTTCTATCGTTCGTGCGTGCTGCGATACGTTTAAGGTCTTGGTCGAGCTGCTTGATACTCTCGAAGTGTTCTATTTGCCGTTGCTGCTCTTTGTAAGCGATGTACTCCTCTGTGGCTTTCGCTACAGCCATCTCGTGAGAAATTTTTCCTGCATGTTCGAGGATACTCTTCTCGTTCATAGTAAGCACAAGGCGGAGTTTCCGAATCCAATCACGCATATACATCGGTTTCTCTGCCAAAGCCTGAGCCTCGGCATAGGCAAGGAACTGCTCTACAATGAGTTTTAGTTGGCTAATCTCTTTCTCATTCAAGTAGTTCTTACCTATCAGAGCATCGCCCTTGGTAACCTTTCCCTCCTTCTCGGTAGATGTAAGTCCCATCAGGGGCAGAGAGGCATTAGCACGATAATACATAAGTTCGGCAGCAGTCTTGCCGCTGACAGCCCAAAGCAGCTTGTTTTGTATCTCCTTAAAGAAAGCCAAGGTAGTCGCAGCAGAAGGATCATAGTCGATACTGGTAGCATAAATATCCTTTATCTGTTGATAGAAAACCTTTTCCGAAAGGCGTATCTCACGAATGCGTCCTAAGAGTTCCTTAAAATAGTTGTAGGAAGACCCCGTCTTGAATCGCTCATCATTCAACGCAAAACCTTTGATGATATATTCTTTCAATCGTTGTGTAGCCCAGATGCGAAACTGTGTGCCTTGCTGCGACTTGACACGATAACCTACCGAGATGATTACGTCAAGGTTGTAGAACTTTACAGGCTTATCGGAATTTGCAATGTGCAAAATTTGCACATTGCTATTCTCATCAAGCTCTTTTTCTTCGAATATGTTCTTTACATGCTTGGTAATTACACTACGCTCGCGACCAAAGAGCACGCACATCTGCGACTGTGTCAGCCAAACCGTTTCATTTTCAAATCGGACATCTATCTTTATCTTGCCATCTGCCGACCTGTAGATGAGCATATTATCGTCTCTGTTTGCTTCCATCATGATTATATCTTTTATTCTTCATTTAGCTCGTCGCCCATACGATATTTGATGTCGTAGTTGATGATAAAGTCGAGTTCCTCTTCGGTAAAACCGTAACGAATGGCAATAGTTTTGTTTTACTTAGTCAATCATACATTTGGAAACTCTTGAATAATTGTGCCTTGTAGTAACTTTCCATTAGATTTCTTGTTACGTTTTATCCCATCCTGTCCCCAAGTCCCCCATTGTTTAAAGAAAAATGAAATGTTATTAACGCGAGCCTGCTCTATGATATTTAATACCCATTCTTCTTTCATTCGTCTAGCTTGAAAGCCACTTTCACCTCCAACAATTATCCATTGGATATTTCCAAGATTTAATTTTCCAATATCTTCCAATAAAGGTTCACAAGATAAAAAATGAACTTTTGCATCTATTATAGACAAATAATCAATGCGATATTTCGACTCTTGATTTTCAACAGTAACTCCCAACCAAGCATTATCTGGAACTTTTTTATTTCTAAAATACTCTTCCATCCGCTCTGCCCTTTTCGTTAGTATCTGGTATCGATGTTGTGGGGTATCTATTATAACATCCATTAATTTATCAATAAACTCAAATGGAACATCTTTATGAAACAAGTCTGCCATAGAACACACAAACACATTATGACTGCCTTTCCATTTATAAGGTTCATTCAAGTCATCCTCATGCATTGTTAATTGAAATCCATTTATATATTTCTTTTGTCCCATTGCTTTCAAACGCCTTGCCATCACTTCTGCATAGCAATGAGCACAACCATCAGAAAGCTTTGTACAACCTGTAATTGGATTCCAAGTTTTATCTGTCCATTCTATTTTTGTTTCTGCCATCACTTAAACCTTAATATACATTCCTTGATTAACAAAACACTAACAATATGTATTTTGTTGTCCATATAAACAGATGATAGTTTTCCCTCAGCAGCAAGCCTTCTTAATGCCTCTATATAATGTTTTCTACAATATAATTCTTTATGTTGATGTTCCTCGAAAAGATCTAATGCCGAAATTTCTCGACCTTTATATTCCATATATAACTTCTCTTTTAGGACATCGATATTCTCAGAAGCCGCATCAAATAACTCTTTAACAGGATTTGAAATTTTCTTAACATCAAAAGTATATGTATTAACACCATCAAAAATAGTACCCACATTAGCAAAGTCATTATAGATTTGTTTAATTAAGTCAAAACCACGTTTTGATTTGGTAAGATGGAGAATGAAGTGGCTCGTTGTTTCAACATCCTCCTCCTGAAATTTGAATGCAGTATAATAAACTTTTCCCCCAAGGAGTTTTTCGTATTCTTTTCCTAAATTGGCAATTATAAATTGAAGCCTTTCAGAGACACTTCTTTTGTTTCTAACGAGAGTTTTAAGTGCGTCATAACTTTGTGGGAACAAAAATCGCATCAATGGTTCAAATTTTTCATTTTCCAATGCGGGATTTATTCTCTTTGTGTTTATAAAGATGAATAATTCGTTTCCCCAGTAATTTAAGAAAGTAGAAAGAATCATCGTATCTATTCCTTTGTAACCAAATGGGTCTATAAACAATACAGTAGGACATTCATTTTTCCCATTTTCCATTGGATTTTGAGTGATAAATCTATCTATTATTTCGCATTCTCCCACTGTGCTATGCCCAAAATGTGGGTTGAATGCAAAAGTTCCACTTGGATATAACTCTAAGAAGTTTTTTTGCAATTGTGTAGAGTACTCTTTATCATTAAATACCATCCACACTTTTTGTCTAAGCAAGCTATCACTAAGGCAATTCTTTGCCACTAAAAGGGGAGTGGAATAATTACCATCCTCATATAACCCCGGACCTGAAAATAAATCAAAATAACCGATACGCTTAGGCATATGCTTTTTTACTATAATCTTACAGTATTTGGGAAAATACTCCGAGACAATACTTGCTTTTACTCTTGATGAGAGGGTTTGTTTTTAAAAAAAATTATTATCTGTCATAAGCTCTGTATTTATTATATCTTTTATTCTTCATTTAGCTCGTCGCCCATACGATATTTGATGTCGTAGTTGATGATAAAGTCGAGCTCCTCTTCGGTAAAAGCGTAATGTACCGCCAAAATCTTATCTATCTCGTCTATGATGGGTTTGGAGAGTTTCATATAAAACTCATCATATTCAACCCGTCCAGATGTTTGATAATTATATACACGCCGAATGCTATTACTCTTCATATCTTGTGCCAATCTTTCAGCAACTGCACAAGCATCTATTTCTATACTTTCATCATATTTATAGTTGAAGTTAGCTATTTCAACCTTGTTAAGATGATAACAATCTGAATTAGTAATCCACCAAATAAAAAATAGTGAACTATTCAATATACAACTTCCAATCTTAACTTGCTTATCTCTTTCAAAAGCAATAAATTTCAATTGCGTTGTTACGCCCTCTCCATCTCGTTCGCTGCAAAAATAGGGTATAAAAGAATGTGAACGTATCCAGTTTACAGGGGCATTGTGGTATAAGCATTTCTGATTACCTCGGTCAATAAAGTATTGTATCTTATCAGCATTTATTTTCTTTGCAATACTGATAAACAATGGACTTGCAATTTTGGGAATGATATTCTGGTAGCTATAATCCTCAATACTGTTATACCGTGCTATCGCATTGAAAAGATACTTCCGCTCATCAGCTAACCATCGTGTATATTTAGTGGAATATCTACCTGTACCATTGTTAGTTGCTATAAATATCACCAAACGGAACTTCACACCCTCAAAAAGTTTTTGAGGGTTTGCATCTGCACTTAGATTTAAGTGCAGATGCAAACCGAATTTCTCATAGAAATTCGTTACGAGCGGAGCCATCCGCTCGGTACTATGTCCGCTCAATGGGACTATCATACTGATATAGGCATCTTTCTGCATTATTTCCTTTGAGCGTTCAAGAACGTATGCATATAGGTTTCCGCATGACAATGTTTTATATCCATTCAATTTGTAACTGTCTGACACAGCAACGCCATTTACTTTTTTATTATATTCCACATACGGCGGATTGCCGATAATCACATCGAAGCCACCTCGGTCGTTGATGATTTCGTAAAACTCTGCAAGCCAGTGGAAAGGTTGGTGAGAGCGTAACCACGTATCGTAGTCGGTAGTCGATTCGACTGCTCCGTACATCTGTCGGTTGAGCAGTTCGTCGAGTGCCGTAAGGCGGGCTTTGAGTTCGCCCTTGGCACCGGCGAATGTAGCCATATCGTCTGCTTGCCGTAGTTGGATGGTCTTGAACACGTCGTAGGCACGAGCCACCTTTTCCATCTCTTCGGTTACCTTGTTTCGGAACTCTTGTGCAGTGAAGAGGTCGGAAAAGACGATGCCTCTCTCCAACTCTGCCTGCGTGGCATAGCCCACGAGCGTATTGCCGCAACGGATGTTGAAATCGATATCGGGCAAGGGGTCGAGCCCGAGATTGGGAGCACGGCGATCGGCATCGACCACGGCTACCATTTTGAGGAAGAGTCGGAGCTTGGCTATTTCGGTAGCTTCGACCATAATATCGACCCCATAGAGATTGCGGAGAATGATGCTCTTGTAGATGAAGTATTGGATATTGGAGCGGTATCGTTGGGCTATTTCTTGTAGTTCGCTGACGAAGAGTCTGTTGTTGGCTTGGTTGAACTCCTGCATACGCCCGATACAGACTTCGTATAGCGGTTCGAGGATGTTGAGAGCGGCAAAGAGGAAAGCACCCGAGCCACAAGTGGGGTCGAGTATCGTCGTCTGCTGCAAAGCTTTGTAGAAGTGCGATACAAACAGATGGTTCGGCGTGTGGGCGAGATAGTCGTACACAAACCGGCGGATGTCGAGATTGTAGGTGATAAAGTCGTTGATAGCGTTGATTTCGCCATTTTCGATTTTCTCTTTGATGCTGCTGTAACGACTGAGTCGCTCGATGGTTTCACGCCAAATCTCGGTAGGCAGTGCCCATGCTTCGGGTGTACGCTCGTTCCAGCGTCTACGACGTTCCAAGAGATTGGGTTGCGTCGTATCAAGTCCCACAGCAATTTCATCGGGGATAGGCAGGTCGGCACCTTTTTTCATAGCATCGTATATGTAGCGGTCGCCACTAGAGCGCAAGAACTGCCAAAAGTCTTTTTCCATCTGCGGATGAGACTTCAGCCCCGCAAGCGTAGCATCGACGAGGTAAGGCACGATAGTGTTTCGTCCGATATATTCGGTAATATCCTCTTTGGTGTAGTAGGCACCCATCTGTGCGCGGTCGTTGATATATTGCTCGAAGATATAGCCCAGCACGTCGGGATTGATGTCGCGACCTGTAGCAGTCATACGGTCGTCGAGATGCCAGTGCCACTTGTCGAAGAAGTCGAAAAGGCTTTGGAAAGCCTCGTCGGCTATATCGAGGTCTGCATAGTCTTGCTCTATCTGATGAATATCGAACATTCCGCCGTTCAGATAGGGAATGCGTCCATAAATATTTTCAAACTCTTGATTGTGTTGCGGTGCGTTGAGTCCGTCGTGGAAAAGGTTGAGGAGAAATCCTTTATAGAATTTGTTGAAAAAGCGGTTTTCGCCATCACTACTGCGTGTCCACTCCAATTTATGACGCAGATAATCGACATCGCCATCCAAGAAACCTTTTTTCTGAATGAAGTAGCAAAACATCAGTCGGTTGAGCATCACGGAAGTGTACCACTGCTTGTTTTTGTTGTCGTTATCGGCAATGTTGTCGTCGATGCCAGTAATAAACCGGGTAAAGTTGTGGTGTTCTTTCTTGAACCCGGCATAGAAATCCTTGGTAATTTTCTCGGAGTTGATGAGGAAAGCCGCCTGCACCTTATCGATGATATCGAGGATAGTAGGCTGCTCGCCTTCGAGCGAGAAAGAGAGGCTTTCCATCTTCTCGAATAGGAAGCCGGCTTTATCGAGTGTGTCGTATTCAATCAAGACCACGTCCCGCTTTTCTACCTTTTTGACGGGTGCTACCCAAAGATGATGCAGAGTGCCGGGTACGAAGAAGATACAGATATAGTTCTCGGCATTTCGTCGAATTTTTGCATCGAGTTTCCTGCAGACCGATGAGTTGGGAATTTCGTCTACCTCGCATTGCAGAATCTGAAACCCGCTACGACCGGCAATCTGCTCTATACGGAAAGTTGCATCGTCTATGGTAATTTCCGGCAACAGTGTAGCTCCCATCGGATTGTTCCACAACATTTCGCTGACGAACAATTCTTTGAAATTAGAATCTGATATGTGACTATTAAAAATATTTCTTTGCATTATATTGTTATTTAAGATTTTAGCCCCATCGAGCAAATGATGACGGGGTCTTTGTGTTTTGTTTTGTCTTCGTCGATTCGACAAAGATTTGCATTCTCGTACATCTCGATAATAGTCTCCACTATATCGTCGTGAGTACTGCCAGTTCGCATCATACGACCAAGGATAAATTTGGAATTTTCCAACAACGGATAGTTGTATATCTGGTCGATAGCAAACTTCAGCAAGTCTTTCTTTTCTTGGGTATAGAAGAGAGTTGGCGGTTGCTCGTAATAGTGATTCAACAACTCATAAATTTTACGCTTGGTACTGAATCTGCTGCCGATAATACCACCCACATTGACATTTTCATTCTTGATGCCCTTTACAGCTTTCTCTACCAATGCCAGATGGTTGTCTTGTGCAGGCAGACACGGCTCATTTATAGTACACGCCATAGACTGAAGAATCCGTCGCTGCGACTGACTGACAATCTCTCCTCGTGAGTTGTACCACGTCAGCACATCGAAATCGTTGTAAGTACGGGCGTATGTAATAACCCCATCTTCAATGGCATTATTGGTTTTCTTCGTCGAATACGCAATATTTGGTACTTCGGGTATGATACGTTTCAGGTCGGGATTGGCATCGGTGGCATTCTTCCATATCTGATAAGCCTGAGAACCAAGGTCTACATCCATGTCGTCGTCGTCATCGTCGAGACTACCACTCTTCTCATTGTACATATCACACAGATTCTGTTCGTTGCCCTCGAAAAACACCTCGTCGCTGCCCACGACACCGGCATTCTCATTGATACGTTCGTTCAGGCGAGTACGCAAACGGATGATTTCTTCCACCTTATCCGTAGGGAAGAACGAATAGCAATATATTTGCTCAGACCTCTGGTCGATACGGTCGACACGCCCTGCTCGCTGAATGAGCCGAATGATAGCCCACGGCAAGTCGTAGTTTACGATAACGTGAGCATCCTGCAAGTTCTGCCCTTCGCTAAGCACATCGGTGGCTATCAGTACACGCAGTTCACCATCGGCAGATACCTCAACCTTATTGCTTAGCGGCGAGAAACGTTCGACAATGGCTGTCGGGTTCTTCGTGCTACCCGTAACTTTGCCGATATGTTGCACTCCTCGTCTCTTGAGCTGATGATATACATAATCGGCTGTATCCGAATACTGTGTGAAGACTATCACTTTATCGCCTTGATGCGTATTATTAAGTAGCTTCTCCAACTCATTGAGCTTTTGGTCTGTCTGCGGATTCCAAGCTTCACACAAATTGACCATGGCAATCAGCTGTCTGCAATCCTTATTTAACTGCTGCCTTAGGGTATGTTTGAAATACTTAGTTTCTATCCATTGCACATTGTCCTTACCAATCAGACCATTGTAATACTCTTCGGCTTTGCCCATATAAATTTCCATATCGTTCGGAATCGACACCGAATTATCGTCGTACGAACGCTCCTCACCTTCACTATCGTTCGTAAAGATATCGTTGATATCGGCATCGTCGATGAAATCTTCGGGCAGAGTGTTTTCGTCGCCGATAGGCAGTTTTAGGTTATTGTCGATAGCATAGAGATACACTGCATTGCGTAAGATGTGGCGATATAAAGTGAGCAAAAAAGCATAGCCACTACTATCTACGCGTTTGAAGAATGTACTCTTGCAGAACCCCATCATACGCTCACCTGCACGCGAAAGATTTGCTATCAGCTCAGCCTCATATTGCGAGGCTGCCTCAGCTTTGTTTTTGTCTAGATAGTGAATAAGCCCATAACGTGGAAGTTTCAGACTCTCCATCATATCAATCATTTGCTCAGAATAGAGACGGCTATATTGGTCGCCATCGACAGTTTGAAACTTAACTGCCTTAGGCACACGGTCGGGAAAATAGGATTTATGTCCATCTCTGAACTCCAAATATTTACGTCCATTTGTCGGGTCGGTCTTCGCATAATTGTCTTTGATAAATGTACGTGTACGACGAATCAAAAACAGTTTCATCAATTCCGACCAATCTTCTTGGCAATCACTGCGTTCGAAAGCCTTAATACTGCGGACAAAATCCTCGTGTAGCTCTGCAAACTTACGCTCGCCTCCAATACTGCGTATATAAGCCTCCGGGCGGATTCCCAAATCCGTATCGTCGTCTACAAACAATCGCAACTGACTGCTCAGGTCCTTGTATTGCTTATTATAAGGCGTTGCGGTCAATAGCAATACTTTGCAATCTTGTTTCTGAATGAGGTCTCTGATATTTCGATAGCGTATCCCCTGATTGTTACGCAGGTTATGGCTCTCGTCGATAATGATAAGTTTGTAGTATCTGGCGTTATCTACATCGATAGGTCTTGCCATAGACAAGATATCGGCTTTCAGGTCGTATTGCTTCCGATACTTCGCCCACATATCTTGCAGATTGGCAGGACAGATAATCAATGTGTTGCTTCCAAATGTATTTTCGTACATCTTTGCAATAGCACAAGCAATGATGGTCTTTCCGAGCCCTACCACATCGCCAATCATTGCACCGCCACGTTTGTCGTTGTTCAAATGGCGAGCGGCAATCTTCACTGCAGTTTGTTGGAAATCAAACAAATTACTTTTAAACTCCGATGGAATAGTAAACTCCTTAATGCCCGAGCGTACTTCCTCGCTCAGATGGTAGGCCGTCTTCAGATATATGTAATAAGGAGGAATATCTCTATCGCCTGCCCAACTATTGTCGATAATCTCTATCAACTCCTTAGTGATGTCGAGACTGAACCTATCTTCCCAGCGGTCGTCGAACCAGCGAGATAGTTTCTCGGCACTGTCGCTGTCGCCAAACTCTGCATTGAGTTCACCCTGCTTAGTGAGCCCCGAATAGGTGAGATTGCTACTGCCCATGATTGCCTGAATCTTGTTGAAATTATCATCAGGTCGATAGGCAAGATAGAGTTTTGCATGAAGCGGCTCACGCAGATATAACTTCACACAAATCTTCTCGTCTTTCATCTGGGCGGAAAGGCGACGAAGCGTAAACTCATCTTGCTTCGTTGGCATACCTAGCTGAAGCTGGCGTCGGAAGCTGCGAGCTATTTCTAACTTACATTTATTCACATAATTAACATCAGGTAAAGGTTGCTCTGTATAAAGCTCTCTTATTTGCTCTTCCGCAGGACGATGCATACCAATCAATAATCGACATTTCCGAAAAACACGTTTGTTGTTTTCATCGACATAATCCCCCGGCAATGTATCTACTTGGTCGACTACAAGGTTCCAACCTCGAAGATTGAAATAGCCGACACAGAAATCCACACGCTTTACTCCCGCATTAGTAATAATCCCTTGCAGCCCTTTGGCAAATTTAGTTTCTATATTATCGTATATAAGTGCCATATTCTATATTTGAAATTATCCGTTATAAATCCATTTAGTTGATATGCGTAATAAAATACCCTCCATTAGTCAATGTAAAGTTGTAATGCGAGCCTATTGACTGATGATTTAAAACACATAGTTTTCGCTAAAAAACATTGCAAAGATACCTTTTTTTAAACAGAGCTACAAGCGTTCACACAAGATATTGCCACCTTTTGCAAATGCTTTAGAAAAACCTCTTTTCAATAAGAAATTTACAGACCAACAACAAAAGACAATCCGTTAATTATCAACCAATAATACATCTACAATCTATTGATTTAATGTATTATTGATTGTCGCAAAAAGCATACCGACGGAAAATATTTTTATTGCATATATCGGAAAGAAATAGTAACTTTGTATGTTTTTCGTGCTCATTCACGAGCATGTTTTCAAACATTTATTTATCAGTATTTAATAGAATTACAGCATATAATGTCAGACACAACAAACAAAGCAACATCCAATTCGGAATACGGAGCCTCTTCTATCCAAGTGCTCGAAGGGCTCGAAGCCGTACGCAAACGCCCAGCGATGTACATCGGTGATGTAGGCGAAAAGGGACTCCACCACCTTGTATACGAAGTAGTAGACAATTCTATCGACGAGGCTTTGGCGGGATATTGCAAAAATATCTCGGTAACAATCAATAAAGACAATTCAATAACGGTCAAAGACGATGGTCGCGGTATACCGGTAGATATTCACGAGAAAGAGGGAAAATCGGCATTGGAAGTAGTCATGACTGTTCTGCACGCAGGCGGTAAGTTCGATAAAGGATCTTATAAGGTTTCGGGCGGTCTGCACGGTGTAGGAGTGAGTTGCGTAAACGCTCTTTCAGACCATCTTAGAGCCGAAGTCTGCCGCAATGGCAAACGATATGTACAGGAGTATTCTCGTGGCGTTCCGCTAGGCGACGTCAAAGAGGTTGGCACCTCGTCGGAGACGGGGACTACTATTACTTTCCACCCCGATAAAGAAATTTTCAACGATATAAACTACAAATACTCTATCTTGGTGAAGCGTATGCGTGAACTTGCTTTTCTAAATGCAGGTATAAGACTATCTATCACAGACTTACGCACAGAAGAAGAGGGAGGAGCCAATAAGACCGAAGAGTTCTACTCCGAAAACGGCCTACGTGAATTTGTAAAATATATCGATTCTACTCGCGAACCTCTCATAAACGAGGTAATATACATTGATACAAATAAATACGGCACTCCTGTGGAGGTGGCTATGATGTACAATACTTCGTATACCGAGAATCTGCATTCGTATGTAAATAATATAAATACTATAGAAGGCGGTACGCACGTTACGGGTTTTCGTTCGGCTCTTACGCGTACCCTTAAAAAGTATGCCGACGACAACAAGCTACTCGAAAAGGCTAAAGTAGAAATTGCATCCGACGACTTCCGCGAAGGTCTTACGGCTGTGATTTCGGTAAAAGTGGCTGAACCTCAGTTCGAAGGACAGACTAAAACCAAGCTCGGCAACGACGACGTAAAGGGTATGGTCGACAGAGCTGTAGCCGAAGCTCTCAATACATTCCTCGAAGAACACCCGAAAGAAGCTAAAACCATAGTAGAGAAGATTATACTTGCGGCTACCGCTCGTAATGCAGCCCGTAAGGCTCGTGAAATGGTACAACGCAAGTCGCCCCTATCGGGCGGAGGGCTACCGGGAAAACTTGCTGACTGTTCGAGCCGCGACGCTTCGCAATGCGAGATATTCCTTGTCGAAGGAGACTCGGCAGGAGGATCTGCAAAGCAGGGACGCGACCGCAACTTTCAGGCGATTTTGCCACTTAGAGGTAAGATATTGAACGTAGAAAAAGCTATGCGTCACAAGGCTTTCGAGAGCGAAGAGGTACGCAATATATATACCGCACTCGGCGTTACCATCGGCACCGAAGAAGATTCACAAGCTCTGAACCTCGACAAACTCCGTTACAATAAGGTAGTGATAATGACCGATGCCGACGTCGACGGAAGCCATATAGCAACGCTTATACTTACGTTCTTTTTCCGCTATATGAAAGAACTCATAGAAAACGGACACGTATATATAGCTACGCCTCCACTATATCTATGCAAAAAAGGTAAGGTGCAAGAGTATTGCTGGAACGAAGAGCAACGTATGCGTTTCATCGAGAAATACGGCGACGGCAAAGAGAGCGGTATCACTCAGCAACGTTACAAAGGTCTGGGTGAAATGAACGCCGAACAACTCTGGGAGACTACAATGGACCCTGCAAATCGTACTCTTCGACAGATAACAATCGAAAATGCGGCAGAGGCAGACTATACTTTCTCGATGCTTATGGGCGACGATGTGGCTCCACGTAGGCAATTTATAGAAGAAAACGCTACTTACGCCAATATCGACGCATAAAAGGCAGCGTAGCGGCAAACAAAACATGTAATGAGAGACAACAAAATAGTAGTAGCAATCGACGGTTTTTCGTCGTGCGGCAAAAGCACCATCGCC